>JAAZBI010000066.1 GCA_012513875.1 Mollicutes bacterium | reverse complement strand
TTTTTTGCAAGCAATATGAATTATATGATAACCACTTTTTTTTGTCAAGAAAAAAGTATAAAGATAACTCTATACTTCTAACATAACGGTGATAATCATTGGTTTACATTCTGTTTCTTTATATAAGTACTTACCAATTTCATCACGAATTAAATTTCTTATTTTATTATATTCGATATAATTATTGTTGTTATTTTTTTCAATAACATTTTTTGCCAAAACTTGAATTTCACTAATTAATTGTGAATTATCTTTTACATAAACAAAACCTCTTGTTAAAACTTCTGGTCCTGCTAAAATATTTTTTGTTTTTTTATCTAAAGTTGTACTAATAATAACAATTCCGTTATCACTTAACATTTCTCTATCTTTTAAAACTAATTCTCCAATATCTCCAACACTGTTTCCATCAATTAGAACATCTTCATTAGATATTTTATTTAATGTATCTTGTAATTCTCCATTATTGATTTCAGCTATTTCTCCATTAGTTCTTAGAATTATATTACTTTCATTATAGCCAAGCTTTTTAGCAATATTAGCATTAGCTACTTGATAACGATAATCACCAATTACTGGAAAATAATATTTAGGATTAATTAAATCTAACATTAACATTAAGTCTTCAGCTGAAGCGTGATGTTGTAAATATTTTTTAGGTGATAAAGAAATCATATCTGAACCAATTCTAGCAATAGTATCTGATATATTAGCAAATAATCTTTCCATACCATCTTCAATTGGTTCTAAGAATACAACTGTATCACTTTCTTTTAATTTAATATATTTATCATAACCATTAATTATTCTTCTTAATGATGTAAATGGTTTCTCTTTTTCACTAGAAATTAAAATAACTACATTTTCATCTTGAATATTATTTAATGATCCAATTTTATTTTTATCAAACTTTAAATACTTCATATCAATCAAATCGTTAATCATATTTTGTAATCTTTTCCCCATGATAACTATTTTTCGATCTGTTAAACTTATTTCACGGAATAATTCTTCTACTCGATACATATTAGCTGAAACGATGTTAAAAATTAAACGCTCTGGTTTTTTTCTTAATGCGTCTTTTACCAATGATGATAAACGATGATTTGGAGAAGTAAATCCTTTTTTTTCTGCATAAAGTGATTCACTTAACAAACATAATACTCCTTGTTTACCTACATAAGCTAATTTACCAATATCAGTTTTATAATTTCCACTCATAGCTGGATCAAAAACAAAATTACCAGTATAAAAAATAGCTCCATCAATTGTATTTAAAACATAACCAACAGTATCAGGCATTGAATGTGTTAATCTAATTGGAAAAACACTATTATTTCCAAATTCAATTTTTGAATGAATATTAATTTCAATTAAATTTGGAGCTTTTATTTTTTCTTCTTCTAATATATTTTTTATAATATCAATTGTAAACTTTGGTGCATAAACAGGAATCAAAGGATTATCTGCTAATATATGTGGTAATGCTCCAATGTTCTCATCATGACCATGAGTAATGAAGATACCTCTTACTCTTTGGTTGTTTTCTTTTAAATAACTATAATCAGGAATTATATAATCAATTCCAAATAATTTTTCTTCAGCATATTTTAAACCCGCATCAAAAATAAAAATATCTTTATCAACTTCGATAACATACATATTTTTGCCTATTTCGTTTAGTCCGCCTAAAGCAAAAATTTTAATTTTACTCATTTTGTCCTCCTTTCTAAAAATACAGCTATTTCATTATATCATAATATATTAGAAATGTAACAAAAAAGAAGCAAAGCTTCTAATTATAATTTTCATATAATGATAATAAATTACGATAAAAACCTGGCTCAACCATATCGATAACATTAATTGTCATTTCTAAAGTTTTTTTATATTCACCTTTACTAAAATATATTTCGGCTTTATTTAATGTTTCTTCAACTTTTAATTTTGAACTTTTATAACGATTACCATAAACAATAGCCATCTCTGCTAAAATTGTCGTTTTTACTGTTTCTTTAGTATTATTATATAGTTTTAAAACTAAATCACGAGCTGTATCTACTCTAGTGTTTAGAACATCAATATTGATTGGTTTCTTATCTAATTCTTTTTCTACTTCTTTGATAGCTGCAATAACATCTTTTAATTCTATATAATATGAATTAGGAATACTAGGTAATTTATAAGTTCGAATTGTTTTTTTAGATCGCATTAGAAATTCTTTGATATCAGCCAATTGTTCTTTAGCTCTTTTTTCATCGTTTTTCATACTTCCTAATGAAGATATAATACTTTCTACTCTTTCTTCAATACCTATTAATGCTAAAGAAAGACCTTCCAACTCTTGAAATAATTTAGAATATGGAAAAACTTTAGTTTTAGTAGTATCAATTAATGATTTATAATCGTCAGAAACTTTATTAAAATCTTCTTTTAATTCATTAACATAATTTATATCTTTTTCAGATAAAGTATATTTAGATTTTAATAAATCTAAACCACTATAAAAATCTTCTAATAGTTTATTTACTCTTTTAATTTTTTCTTTAAAAGAAAAATTCATGTCTTCATAATTCTTTTTAGCTTGTTTTTCTTCATCAAAATCATTAAATAAATTATCAAAGTACTCAACAAAAGTCTTTATATCTAGTAAGACATTTTCTAAATTTAAAACTTTAACATGATCTTTAATGTCGCTTAATTTTTTATTAATTTCATCGATATTATATTCAACATTTAAAAACCCTAATTGATAATCGGAATCTACTAATTTTTGATAAGTCTCCTTAATTTCTGAGATTCTTTTAGGAATAATCATGTTAATCGTCAACAAAATAGTTGGAATTTCTTCGATAATAATTTCCATATGTTTTAACATCTCATCAATAGCGCGAATTATATAGCTTATTTCATCATAATCATTAGCTTCCATAGCTGTTTCAAAATCTTGAAATCTTCTTTCAATATTTTCAAATTGCAATTCTAATGGTTCAATTACTTCTCCATATTCTTCTTTAGAAGAAATAAATTTTTGTAATAAATCACGATATTTAGACTTCAAATCAGTTAGAATTTGGCGATTTTTTTCTTCACTTAAAGTTATTTCTTTAATTTCATCTAAAATATGATTAATTCTACTCTTTGTTTCATATAATTTCATTTCAATTGTTGAAAACTTTTTAATCAAATCACGATAATTTTTACCTTCTAATAAAAAGTCGGCTTCTAATAGTAAATCATTTATTTTGACTATTTCATTATTTTTAATTAAATCAAATCTATCTTGCCAACCTTGAACTCTGTTCTCAATTGTTTCATTTTTTGCTAACAACTCTACTTTTGATAACTCGGTAATTATTGGCGCCCCAATGACTTTATTTTTTTCGAATTCAAATTCAGATATTTTGTTTTTATAAGTATTTGTTCTAACATATTGAATAATATTTAAAATAGCAACAATAAATATTACTGAAATCAAATAATAAGTAATTAATTCAAAAGAAATATTATTCATTACAATCACTCCTACTATATTAATAATATCAAAAAAAGAGAATAAATACTACTGTTTTCTTGTTTTTCTTGACTTATCTAAGCATATAAAATATAATGTTTATGTTTACACGGAAGTAGTTTTTATTTAGATTTATTAAATGTATTTTTATTAAGGTATTATAAGTAGTTAGTGACTACCTAATGAAAATATTGAAAGAATACACCCTGATAAATAGTAAATAGCAGTTTCTTTGTTAAACAATAACAAAGAAAGGAGGAAAATCATGTCAAGATATACAGGTTCTATATATAAAAGAGCTCGTCGTGTTGGTATTTCTATTCTAGAAAATGGAAAAGAACTTTTAAAGAGACCATATAAACCAGGACAACATGGTAATGCAAGAAAAAGAAAATTATCTAATTATGGTATTCAATTAAATGAAAAACAAAAAATTAGATTTACTTATGGTTTAAATGAAAGACAATTAAGAAGAACTTTTGACTTAGCTGGAAAAATGAAAGGACAACATGGTGAAAACTTCTTAAAATTATTAGAAGCAAGATTAGATAACGTTGTTTATCGTATGGGTATAGCCTCTACAAGAGCTGCTGCTCGTCAAGTCGTTAATCATGGACATATTCTTGTTAATAATAATAAAGTTAACATTCCTTCATATTCAGTTAAACCTGGAGATGTAATTAGTGTTAAAGAAAATTCAAATGATCATAAAGCTATTAAAGAATCTTTAGATAAGGTTATTAAATTAGTTGAATATGTTACTTTTGATAAAAATAAATTATCAGGAACATTCGTTAGATATCCTGAAAGAAATGAATTAACTGCTGATATTAATGAATTATTAGTTGTTGAATTCTATAGTAAATAAGAGCGTTGCTCTTATTTTTTTGACATTTTTTTTGTTTTGTGTTATATTATTGAAGCACGCACAAAAAGTGGGCGCAGGAGGATTATACAAAATGAGTCTAAAACAAATTCAAGAATTAGACAGAATCGTAAAAAAAGAACATCGTAACCTAAAACTTGAATTAAGAATATTAGAGATTAAAGAGTTATTATTACATAAAATGAATAATTTCTTAAATATTGTAATTGATACATATAAAGAAACTATTTCAAGATTTAATAATAATCAAAAATTAGTTTTATCTAAAAGAAAATAATCTCTATTAATAAAAAAAGATGATGTAAATATCATCTTTTTTTGTGTTTAATTAAATAAAATTTTTTCTTACCACGACGAATAATTGTATATTTATTATATAAAGCCTCTTTAACTGATACAATATATTCTAAATCATTTATTATTTTATCATTTACTGTGATAGCATTAGAAGTTATTAATTCTCTAGCTTCTCTTTTTGATTTAGTAACATTTGATTCTACTAACAAATCAACTATATTTAAATCTTGATCTATTTCTGAAGAAGGGACATCAGAAAAAGCTATTTCTATTTCTTCTTCACTCAAAGCAAGAACTGTACCTATAAAAAGACAATTTGTTATCTTTTCTACCTTTTTATATTCTTTTTCACCATGTAAAAAGATAATTATTTCTTTTGCTAACTCTTTTTGAGCTGCTCTTTTTTCAGGATTAATTAAAACTTCTTGTTCTAACTTCTCGATTGTTTCTTTATCTAATAAAGTTAACATTTTTAAAAAAGAAATGACTTCATCATCTGAAGTGTTTAAAAAATATTGATAAATAGCATAAGCTGATGTTTTATTGATATCTATCCATAAAGTTTCTGTTCCAGTTTTACCAAATTTTGAACCATCTGCTTTAACTAATAATGGAGAACTTAAACCAAGAACAGGTAAATCATCGTTACAAGTTTTTCTAATCAATTCTAATCCGGCAGTAATATTACCCCATTGTTCTGAACCACCAAATTGAATATTACAATCATATTTTTTATATAAATGTAAAAAATCAATTGCTTGAATAAGCATATAAGAAAATTCTGTATATGATATTCCGTTATCAATTCTTGATGCAACCGATTCTTTCGCTAACATATAATTAATACTAAAATTCTTACCATAATCTCTTAAAAATTCAATCATATTAATTTTTGAAATCCAATCATAGTTATTAACTAAAATAGTTCCATTATCACCATCAAAATCCAAATATTTCTCTAATTGTTTTTTAATACTTTCTGCATTCTCTAAAGATTTATCTAAAGTTAATAATTGTCGTTCCGTTTTTTTACCACTCGGATCTCCAATTAAACCAGTTGCTCCTCCAACTAAAACAATTGGTTTATGACCGTGTTTTTGCATTAAAAGTGCTCTAATAATTTGAACTAAATGCCCAACATGTAAAGAATCAGCAGTTGGATCAAAACCACAATAAAAAGTTGATTTTTTATTGTTTAATAAATCTTTAGCTATATCTTCGTTACTGACATCTTTTATTAATCCTCTATATATTAGTTCTTCATATAAATTCATCTTGTCCTCCTATACAAAATAATTCGTCTTAAAAGACGAATTATTTATAAACAAATTACTTATCTAATTTTTTTATAGCGTTTTTTGTTAATTCGTTAACTTTCTCCAAAACACTTTTCGCTGTTTTTTCTAAAACAGGAGTTCCTTTTTCTTTAGCTAATTTATATAAATCTTCTGCTTTTTTACCTAATTCTTTTGTTTTTTCTTGAACAATTTTAACAGCTTTTTCTTTATCTAAATCTTCTAATTCTTTTTTAATATCATCAATTTTTTGATTAAATTTGTTTTTTAAATCTTCTTTATCTAAATCTTTAACTGATTCAATTAATTCATCTAATTTAGCTTTAACAATTTTTCTATTTTCTTTACCACTCTTTGGTGCAAACAACATACCAATTGCAGCTCCTATAGCAGCTCCTAAGATAAATTTTCCTTTATTTTTACTCATTTTCTTCCTTCTCCTCTTTCTTTTTTTTAAATATTTTTAAAATTAAAGAACCAATACCATCAACTAGTTTATCAGTTAATCCTGATAATTTATCAGTTGTAATGTCTATAATATGAAAAACTCCATTTAATGATTTTACTTTACCGTCTACATCTTTTATTACTTCTTCAGTTATTTTCATTACTTTGATTAATCTAATTACTAATAAAATTAAAACAAATAACAAAGCACTTCCTAAGACATATAAAGTAATTGGTAAAACCTGATTCAACAAAATATCCATTATTCTTCTTCACCTTCTTCTTTATACATTTTATCTACTAAATCATAAAAATTATCTTCATCAGTGTTTTCTAATAATGCATCTATATTTTTCAAACTTTCATTTACATCTTCTTTAGCTTTTTCTACTCTACTTCCAACTTCTTTATCATCTGCAAAAAAATCTATTTCAACAGGTTCTTCTTTAATAGTGATTTTTTTTTCATCGTTATGATAAGTCGTTTCTGTTTCAATTTCAATTTCCACTTTCTTTTTTTCTGTAACTTTATCAAAAACATCATCAAGATTAACTTCTTCGTTTCTTGATTGTCTTTGGTATAAATCATCTAAAGTAACATTAGAAGATTTTTCCTCAGCTACTGTTTCACTAATTACCCCATAAACAGGAGAAATAATTGGTGATAATTTAAACTTTTTCTTTTCTGGATTGCGAGATGTTATTGAATAATCTTTCTTTGTTAATGACGGTTTTGAAACGATCGTTTTTTCTTGAAAATCTTCATCGAAAAAGACTGGAAATTTAAAAGTGGGTTCTGATTTATATATTTCTTTTTCTGTTAATTCCTTTGCTTCTTCTTTTTCTTGTTTCTCTTCTTTAATGGGTTCTTCATAAGAAGTTAAAACTTCTCTTTCTTCTTTTTCTTCATTCACATCATCATAAAACATATCTTTTAATTTATCAAACAACTTCATAATATCCTCCTATTGAATATTTAAATCTTCTTCAAGATTTGTTTCTTTAATAATTAATGATTCATCTATCTCTTCTTCATATTGATCATATTCTTTAATATAATCAATAAAATTAGATTCTTGAGTAGTTTCAAATAATTTAAATTTTTCTGATTTTAATTTCTCTTCATCTTCATCATCAATTGTCTTAATTAATTTTTGATTATATTCTAAACTGTTTAATAAATAACAAGAATTTATAACAGCTGAGACAATATTCTCTTTATTTACAACACTAAATACACGAGCATAATTATAATAAATCTCTAAATAATAAGACTCTATATTTTTTTTGATTAAAACATATCCAGAATTTTTATAATATTTAAATTTTTTATAATAGTAAACTTCATCTTCTTCTGGATAAATGACATCTTTTTGATATTTATAAGATATAACATCAATATAGAAATAATATTCTTCATTTTGAGTAGTTAAAATCTCATTATACTCTTTATTATCGATTACTCTCATTCCTCGAGGTGCATAATATTTATAACCTCGAGATATTTGATTGCTTAAATTTATTTTTTCTCTTAAAACACTATCAATAACACTATTAATATTCTTATTACTAATTTGTTTAATATTACATCCCGTAAATATAAATAAACAAATAAATAGTAGCGTAAATATCTTTTTCATGTAGCACACCTACTCTGATTTGATTATATCATAATATAAAAAAGAGATAAAGATTAAAGTGTAAAGTTTTATGACAAAGAAACATCTATTTTATAAATAGAATTACCTTGATTTAAAAACTTTGTTTCATATTCAGTTTGAATATTGTTATCTGGAATGTTTTTTAATGAATATTCTATTGTTTGACAAATAAATTTATACTTTTGATATTGACTTAATGAATATAGATAAAGTTTATAATTATCAGTCTTTTGAATGATTTTAAAAGGTCTTTTTAAAATTAATTGATATTTTTCAATGAAAACATCACTAGTTAAACGACGATTAATATGTTTATCTTTAGGCCAAGGATCTGAAAAATTTAAAAATAAGCAATCTATTTCTTTAAAAAATATATTATCTATTTCCAAAGCATCTATTAAAATTAATTTTAAATTTGGCACTTCTTCTCTTTCTATTTTTTTTAATGCTCTAACTATAACTTTTGTAAATTTTTCTACGCCAATATAATTTATTTGAGGATTTTTTTTAGCGTTTTCTAAAATAAAGTTACCTAACCCTATTCCGATTTCTAAATGAATTGGTTTTTTATTATTAAAAACATCTTGCCATTTACCCCTATATAAATGTGGTTCTTTAATTAAATATTTTGAATTTTTCATAATTTCTTCACTATTTTTTATATTTCTTAATCTCATGCTTTTCTCCTATTAAAAAAAATATACTTTCGTATATTTATTTTGCTTCCTTTGTTTCTGTTTCTTCTACTTTTTTACCTTTATAAAATCCACATTTTGGACAAACACGATGAGATCTTATTTCTGCTCCACAATTAGGACACTTAATTGTTCCATTTGCTTCTATTTTATAATGAGTACGACGCATTCTTTTTCTTGTTTTACTTACTCTTCTTTTAGGAACTGCCATTTTAATTCTCCTCTCTCTTTATCTAGTTGTTAGTTTATTTAAAACTCTATACAATATTTTGCCATATTATTCAATTAATATCAATAGCAAATTTGATTTTTATCTTTTTTTTGATAGTTTTTTATAGTTTTGTTATAATAAAAACAGGATGTGATTAAAATGAAAAGTATAGGTGTCATTGCAGAATATAATCCATTTCATAATGGACATCTCTATCATTTGCAAAAGATAAAAGAAATGTTCCCTAAAGATATTGTAATTGTCGTATTAGGTGGACATTTTATGCAAAGAGGAGAAACTTCTATTATTAACAAATGGGATAAAACAAATTTAGCTCTCACTTTTGGAGCTGATATTATAATAGAATTACCTTTCCCTTTTGCAACTCAATCTGCTGATTTTTTTGCAAGAGGTGCTTTAGAAATTTTAAACTATTTAAAAGTGGAAACTATTGTTTTTGGTAGTGAATCAAATAATATTGAATTATTAAAAGAAACAGCTGAAAAAATCATAATAGATGATGATAAAACTAAAATTTATTTAGATCAAGGTTTTAATTATCCTCATGCTTTATCTAAATCTTTAAACAT
Source organism: Mollicutes bacterium (assembly GCA_012513875.1). Classification (GTDB taxonomy): domain Bacteria; phylum Bacillota_I; class Bacilli_A; order RF39; family UBA660; genus JAAZBI01. The sequence continues at coordinate 5,926 of JAAZBI010000066.1, read as the reverse complement.
AAATAACAATCCCAATGATATATTAGGTATTACTTATATAAAAGAAATTATAAAAAATGAATATAAAATTAATCCTCTTACAATATTAAGAACTAATGATTATCATGGTAAAACTAAATATAAAAACATGGTTAGCGCTAGTTATATTAGAGAAAATTATCAATCAAATAGAATTAAAAAATATTTGCCTAAAGAATCTTTTGAATTGTTAAAATCTAACGTGTCTTTCTTAGATAATTATTTTGCATATTTAAAATATCAAATTATCATTAATTTAAATCAATTAGATGTTTTTCAAGGTGTTGAAGAAGGAATAGAAAATAGAATTAAAAAATATATTTTTGAAGTTAATTCTATTAAAGAATTAATTGGAAAAATAAAATGTAAAAGATATACTTATAACAGAATTCAAAGAATGTTAACCCATATTCTTTGTGGTTTTACTAAAGAAGATTCAAAAGAATTGAAAAAAATTAAATATTTAAGAGTCTTAGGATTTAATAAAAAGGGACAAACATATTTAAATAAAATTAAAAAAGAAACAGAAATACCTATTGTTACAAACTTATCAAAACATAAAGACCCAATGTTAGATTTAGAATTAAAAACAACAAAAATATATTCTTTGATTTTTAATGAAACATATCAAAATTTACTAATAAAAAAAGAATATAACAATTTACCATTAAAAAGAGATTAATTAATTAATCTCTTTTTGTTATTAAAAATTTAGAATATGTTTTTACAGGACCACTGTTAGCTTCTTTTTGTTTAATATATTTATGATATTCTTTTAATGTTTCATAAAGATTTTTTGTATATTTTATGTCTAATTCAAAACTATTTAAAAATTGTGGATAAGATTCAATAAATTCTTCAATCACATTAAGTCTCGAATTAATTTCTCCATACTTTATAGCATTTAATTGGTTAATTGTTTTACATGTTTTTTCCATATATCTAATTAAATCCCATTTTAAATTATGAAAATTTATACAATCTTTTTCAGAAATACAAATTTCTAATTTGCTTATTAAATCAAAAATAAATGTATAATGAGGAATTGTTACTTCTTCTAACCTTTTAACATTTACTCCACAATAATCTCTTAAAAATTGTTTCATATTTTTTGCAGCTGAAAATTCTTGACTATAACATTCAAAAAGAATTGGATCGTATTCTGATTTTGGTTGCTCCTCCCATAAATTAATATCATGATAATCCTTTATTGGTTTTTCTTGATTTACTTTTTGCATTTGTTTCTCCTTTTTAATATTTGTATATTATTATAACAAACCAAAAAAAAAAGTAAATACTTTTTTACTTTTTTTTATTTACAAGTATAGCCTTGTTCTTCAAAAGTTTCTTTAGCAGATTGAAAACTATCAGCTTCTCCTAATAAATTATTATCTTTTTTTATTTTATTGAAATCAAAATCAATTGTTAATTCAATTCCCTTATCTATATCTTTATTAGAAAATTTTACTCCATCCGTTTCTTCTAATCCAAAACCTTCTTTAAAAGAACTTTCCATTAAACCGGCCATCATAGATTTATATGGTAAAACTTCTTCTGATAATTCAATTTTCATAACCAATTTGCCATTAGTAGCATGATCATCCTTAAAATTAATACTAAGATTTTGATTCATTTTCATTCCTTCTTCTTCTTGTACTAAATTACAAGTTAAAGTTGTTGTTGATCCACATCCTGTTACCAAAATTATTGTTATTAATAATATAGCTAAACTTTTAATTTTTTTCATTTTTACTCCTTCTTTTTTATATTACTCTTTAAGTATATCACATAATTTACTAATGTAAATACTTTTATAAAGATATTTGTTTATCAATTAAATCTTCTTGATCCTCATGAAGATAGTTAATCGATAATTTTAAATGATTACATAAAAGTACCATTATTTTTTTTATATTTATTATATCTATTTCTTCTGCTCCAGTATGATCTCCATTTTCATAACGATTTAAGACTTTATCTAATTTTACAATTAAGTTAGTAATTTGATAAATATCATAAATCTTTGTTTCTAATTTTCTTATACCAAACACTAAAATTTGAGGAACATTATAAATTTCCTTGTTTTTATTTTCTATCTTTTTTATTTCTTTATCAAATAACATTTCCATAAAACCACCCTATTTTAAAACTTCTAAACCTCCCATATAAGGTCTTAAAACCTTAGGAATATTTATTGTTTTATCTTCATTATAATTATTTTCAAGTAACGCTATTAAACCTCTTGGTGTAGCTAAAACTGTGTTATTAAGTGTTGTTACATAATAAGTACCTTCATCATTTTTAGATCTAATACTCAATCTTCTAGCTTGTGCATCTCCTAATATTGAACAAGAACCAACTTCAAAATATTTTTTTTGTCTTGGGCTCCATGCTTCAATATCACATGACTTAACTTTTAAATCTGCTAAATCTCCAGAACAACATTCTAATGTTCGTACTGGAATATCTAAACTTCTAAAAAACTCTACTGTATAATTCCACATTTTATCATACCAATCCATAGCTTCTTCTGGTTTGCATAAAACTACCATCTCTTGTTTTTCAAATTGATGAACTCGATATAAACCTCTTTCTTCTAAACCATGAGCTCCTTTTTCTTTTCTAAAACAAGGAGAATAAGAAGTTAAATTTAATGGTAATTCTTTTTCAGAGATAATTTGATCTTTAAATTTTCCAATTAAAGAGTGTTCACTTGTACCAATTAAATATAAGTCTTCTCCTTCTATTTTATACATCATTGCATCCATCTCTGCAAAAGACATAACTCCTGATACAACATCACTTCTAATCATAAAAGGAGGTATACAATAAGTAAAACCCTTTTCAATCATAAAATCTCTAGCATAACTTAATAATGCTGAATGTAAACGAGCTATATTGCCTAATAAATAATAAAAACCATTGCCACTTGTTCTTCCAGCACTTTCTTTATCTAACCCAGAAAAGATATCACATATTTCTGAATGATATGGTATTTCATAATTTGGAACAATTGGTTCACCATATTTTTTTAATTCGACATTTTCTGTATCATTTTTGCCTATTGGTACAGAATCTGCAATAATGTTAGGAATTAACAACATCTTTTCTCTAATTTGAGAAGTTATTTCAGAATATTGTTGGTCTATTTCTAATAGTTTTTTATTAATTTCTAATACTAATTGTTTTTTTGATTCTGCCAAATTAGGATTATCTTTAATAACAAGACCTATTTCATTACTAATTTGATTTCTTTCTTGACGTAATGAATCACCTAAATTTTTTAACTCTCTACTTTTTTCATCTAATTCTTTAACTTCATCTACTAAAATTAGTTTATCGTCTTGAAATTTCTTTTTGATATTTTCCTTAACTTTTTCAGGATTGTTTCTAATAAAATTAATATCTATCATTTTAATTCTCCTTTATTTAACTTGATATGGATTTGAAAGTGATCCAACTCCATCTTCCCAAATAATATTTGGATCAATATTAATTACTGGTCTAATTTTTAAAGAAGTTGAAATACTTTCTAAATTGATATCCCCTGTATCTTTCACATACCAAATTTGATTATTGTTTTCTGCATTAGCATTAATTGTAAAATAACTATAAGTCTTGCTTAAATAATTGTCATTACCACATTCAGTTAAAAATGGTCCAACACAAAGAGGATCAGAACTAGTTAAAAGATAATCACTTGCTGTTAATAAAGAATATACTAAAGGTAAAGATTCACCTATAAAGGTTCCACCTAGTGTCGTTTGATCAATACATTCTTGAGAGATAAAATCCACTGTTACAAGAGGACTTGTATTTATAATTCCTCCTGTACACCAATTTATATCTTCTACATAATTACTTTTATTACGAATATATAAATCAACATTATACCAATCAATTATTTCACTATTTAAAGTGGCAGGATTTGTCCATTTGTTATCTACTGTATCAAAAATAGATAAAGAACTTAAAGAACCATCTTCAATTGGAGTTAATGTTCCGTTTTTTGTTCCTTCATAGACTAATCTAATTCCATTATTATCTACCTTTACAATTCTCCATAATAATGGTGTACTATCTGATAAAGATACTTGTCCAAATTCAATCCAGTTTTGTGGATTAGAACCTGTAAAATAATAAAAATCGTTTTTAAGTTCATATGCTCCGGAAGCTCCAACATTAATTGATAAATGACTAGTCAGTTTCGATTCAGCTACATATTCTTCTTCATAAATATCAAGTGTTCTTTTCTTTAAAATGTTTATTGCATTTTGTCGATACCACATAACTGCTAATAAAGCGACAACTAATAATAAGAAAAAAACTAATAATGAATAAACTAAACTTGATAAAACTATCCCTTTTTTATTCATACTTACACCTCTATACTATTTTATTATAACATAATTGTTTATTTTTTTTCCATAGATAAAACTGCTAAAAATGCTTCTTGAGGAATCTCTACACTTCCAATTGTTTTCATTCGTTTTTTTCCTTCTTTTTGTTTTTCTAACAATTTCTTTTTCCTCGTAATATCTCCACCATAACATTTTGCTAGAACATTCTTTCTCATAGCTTTTATATCAGCTCTCGCTATAGCTTTTGTTCCAATTAAAGCTTGAATAGGAACTTCAAACATTTGACGAGGGATAATTTCTTTTAAATTATCAACGATTATTTTACCTTTTTCATAAGCAAATTTTTTATGAACGATCGTTGCAAGGGCATCAACAGGTTCTTTATTAATTAAAATTTCCATCTTAACTAAATCTGAAGGTTTATAACCTATTAATTCATAATCAAAAGAAGCATATCCTTTAGTAATTGATTTCAATTTATCAAAAAAATCATAAACAATTTCTGATAAAGGTAACTCATAGTGAAGATTTACTCTTGATTGATCAATATATTCTAAACTGATATAATTGCCTCTTTTATTTTGACATAACTCCATAACTGGACCTACATATTCTAAAGGTAAAAATATATTGGTTTTAATAAATGGTTCTTTAATTTCTTGAATTCTTTGACGATCAGGTAATTTAGCTGGACTTTGAATAATGATAGTTGTTTGATCAGTTAAAGTAACTTCATAGACAACACTAGGACTGGTTGCTATTAAATTTATTTTAAATTCTCTTTCAATTCTCTCTTCAATAATTTCTAAATGTAATAAACCTAAAAATCCACAACGGAATCCAAATCCTAAAGAAACTGATGTCTCAGGTTCGAAAGTCAATGATGAATCACTTAATTTTAATTTTTCTAAAGCTTCTCTTAAATCTAAATATTTATTAGAATCAATTGGATACAAACCACAAAAAACCATAGGTTTTAAAGGCTTATATCCTGGCAATCTTTCTTGGCAAGGATTGTTAACATTTGTAACAGTATCACCAACGTGAATATCCTCAATGTCTTTTATACTTGCTCCAAAATATCCAACACAACCAGCTTCTAAACTTTTAATTTTTTCTTCACGAGGGCGAAAAACTCCTAATTCAACAACTTCATATTCTTTTTTTGTAGAAAACATTTTTACTTTGTCTCCTAATTTTAAAGTTCCTTCAACTACTCTAATTAAAGCGATAACGCCACGATAAGAATCAAAATAACTATCGAATACTAAAGCTTTTAAAGGGGCGTCTTTATCACCTTGAGGAGCTGGAACTCTCTCTATAACAGCTTGTAATAAATTTTCTATACCTTCCCCTGTTTTTCCACTGGTTAAAATTATTTCATCTTCAGAATATCCTAAAACTTCTTTAATTTCTCTTTTTACTTTTTCGACATCAGCATTTGGTAAATCTATTTTGTTTATTACAGGAATAATTGTCAAATCATTTTCTAATGCTAAAAAAACATTAGCTAAAGTTTGAGCTTCAATCCCTTGAGCAGCATCAAC
>JAAZBI010000065.1 GCA_012513875.1 Mollicutes bacterium | reverse complement strand
ATAAAATCAGAACCTTTAGTTAATTATGATATAAATCAAATGATTAATAATACAACAGATATTAATCCGATTGAAGAGCCAAAAAATATTGATGAAATAATTGGAATAAAAACTAATGAAGAAGTAAAAAAACCAGAAGAAGTAATTTCAAAAAATAAATTTTTCACAGATTTTGAAGAACAACCATCTGAAGAACCAAAAATAGAGCAACCAAAAACATATACAGATGAGTTAGTTCAAGAATTTAGACAACAAACAGCGGTTGAAGAACCTAATGTTTTAGAAAAAGAAGAATTAATTTTAAAAGATGCAATCAATTCTGTTAGAGAAGTTATTAAAAGTTTAGAAGCGAACAACTTAGAAATCGAGACTGAAGAATTTGATTTTGAATCTTTATATCAAATAATAATAAAAATTAACAAAAAAAAGAATTAAATATAATTCTTTTTTTAATGTTATACTAAATAAAAAGGAGAACAAATGACAGGAGTTAAAATAAATTTAAAAGTAAAATCTTCGACTGAAAAACCATATATTTTAGAAACAATTGGAGAAGTGGATGAAACAAAATTAACATTTAAAGATAAAAGTGAAAAAACCACAATTTTTTTTGAAAAACCATATAAAATTTGTAAAGAATCAAAAGATTATATATTAAATTTAATTTTTATAAAAAATAAAAGTGTTGAATCTTTGTATCAAATTAATAATCCTTTTTGTTCTTTTAAAACTAATGTTTTTACTAAAAATATTATTAAGAAACACAACTTTCTAAAAATAGATTACGATTTATTTTTAGAAGATAATAAGACAGGTTCTTTTGAAATTGAAATCTCTTGGATAAATTTATAATATTTTCTTGCTCATCTTTTAAAAATGTATTATAATTATGAGCAGATTTCAAAACATTGTTTTGGTGGAGGAAAATATGGATTTTAAAAAAATGAAATTTGAAGAATTAGAAACATTATCTTACACAGATATTGCTTATTATTTAATTAAAAACAATAAAAAGACAAAAACAACTGGTGAGTTATTTAAAGAAGTAGCTAGTTTGTTAAAAATGGATGATGAAGAACGTCTTGAATTAATAGGAGATTTTTTCACATCTTTAACTATTGATCGCAGATTTATTTTGTTAAGTGATAAAAAATGGGATTTAAAAGAAAATCATAATATTGTTGTAAATCTTGACGATGAAGAAGACGATATGGATGAGGACTTACATTTAACTATTGATGACGAAAACATAAAAAAAGAAGAAGAATATGATTTAGACGAAGATGGAGTAGAAGACATTTCTGAAGATGCAGATGAAGAAGAATTAGATGGTTTTCAAGATATTGAAAATTTAGAAATAATCGAGGAAGAAAAAGATTTAGAAGAATAGAGGGTGATTTGTTTGATAAAAAGATTAGATGAAACTTTAAAAAGATATGAGGAATTAATTGAAAAGTTATCAACTGAAGAAGTAATAAAAAATATCGAGCAAATGAAAGAATTGTCAAAAGAGAAGGCAGCTTTAGAAGAAATTGTTTTAGTTTATAAAAAATATAAAGAAATCTTAAAGCAACAAAAAGAAAACGAAGAATTATTAAACGATATGGAATTGGTAGAGTTAGCTAGAGAAGAATTAAACCTTCTAGAAGAAAAAGAAAAAAATTTACGAAACGAATTAGAAAAATTATTGATACCAAAAGAAGAAAACGATTCAAAAAACATTATAATGGAAATTAGAGGAGCAGCTGGAGGAGACGAAGCTAATATTTTTGCTGGCGATTTATTTGAAATGTACAGTAAATTTGCTGTTAATGAAGGTTATCAAGTAGAAGTTATAAATAGCGTTGCTTGTCAAGCAGGAGGATATTCACAAATAGAATTTATAGTCAAAGGGAAAAATGCTTACTTAAAATTAAAATATGAAAATGGAGCTCATCGAGTTCAAAGAGTACCTGCAACAGAATCTCAAGGAAGAGTTCACACTTCTACTGCAACAGTAGTTGTTTTACCTGAAAGAGAAGATAAACAAATAGAAATAAAAGAAAACGATTTAAAGATAGATGTATATCGAAGTGGAGGAGCTGGAGGACAAAGTGTAAATACTACAGATAGTGCAGTAAGAATTACACATTTACCAACAGGAATAGTAGTAACTTGTCAAAATGAACGAAGTCAATTAAAAAACAAAGAAAAAGCTATGCAAATTTTAACTAGCAAAATAATTGAGGAAAAAGAAAGAGAACAAGAACAAAAATATGGTCAATTAAGAAAAACAAAAATAGGAACCGGAGATCGTTCTGAAAAAATAAGAACATATAACTATCCTCAAAACAGAATTACTGATCATCAAATTAATTTAACATTAATGCATTTAGATAGAATTATGGCCGGAGGATTAGGAGAATTAATTAATGAATTAGTAAACGAAGATGTTAGAAGAAAATTGGCAGGAGAATAATTTCATGAGTGATAAAGAAAGATTAATTCAATATTTTTCTGATTCTAATCAATTAAAAAAGATAAACAAAAGTTTAAAAAAATTAGAAGCAGGGCAACCGCTTCAATATATTATTGGTAATGTTGATTTTTATCATTTTAATTTTTCTATTAAAAAAGGAGTTTTAATACCTAGATTTGTAACTGAAGAATTAGTTGAGGAAACGATTAAAAGAGCTAAAACATTATTTTCATCTAAGATAAAGATTTTAGATGTTGGGTGTGGAAGTGGAGTTATTGGTTTATCTTTAGCAAAAGAACTTTCTAATTCTCAAGTTACTTTGATTGATATATCCTCAAAAGCAATAAAAATAACAAAGAAAAATGCTAAAAAATTAAATATTAGTAGCAGCATATATAAATCAAACATTTTAAATAAGGTTATAAACAAAAAAGAAAAATTCAACATAATTATTAGCAATCCTCCATATTTAACAAAAGATGAAGATATAATGGAAATAGTTTTAAAAAACGAGCCAAAAATCGCTCTTTTCGCTAAAAATGAAGGCTTATATTTTTACGAGGAAATATTAAAAAACATTCATAAAGTATTAGAAGATAAATTTTTAATTTGTTTTGAAATAGGTTCAACTCAAGCGAAAGCTATTAAAAACATTGTTAACAAGTATCTTTCTAATATTAAAATTGAAGTTAAGAAGGATTTAGAAAATAGAGATAGAATGTTATTTATTTATAAAAACAACTAAAAGTTGTTTTTATTTTGTAAAAAAACGTCTTTTAGCCTTGAATGATTTGACTAATACTATAAATAATAATACTATATTTATAGGTGATAACAATGTTAGTGAATGCAATCGAAATGTTAAATAAAGCAAAAAAAGGAAACTATGCTGTCCCTCAATTTAATATTAACAATTTGGAATGGACTAAAGCTATTTTAGAAGAATGTGAGGACAATGATAGTCCGGTTATTTTAGGTGTTAGTGAAGGGGCAACAAAATACATGGGTGGATATAATACGGTTGCCAGCTTAGTAAAAGGCTTAATAAAGGATCTCAATATAAATGTATCTGTTTGTTTACATCTTGATCATGGTAAATCATTTGATTCTTGTAAAAAAGCAATGGAAAGTGGATTTACTTCAGTAATGATAGATGCTTCTATGTATGAATTAGATGAAAACATAAAAATTGTTAAAGAAGTTATTAATTTAGCAAAACAAAAAAACGTTAGTGTTGAAGCCGAAGTGGGACATGTAGGTGGTATTGAAGATAGTGAAGAAGTTGACGTTTTATATGCAGAAATAAGTGATTGCAAAAAATTAGTTATCGAAACTAATGTTAATTTTTTAGCCCCTGCTTTAGGAAGCGTTCACGGAGAATACAAAGGAGAACCAAAAATTAATTTTGAAAGAATGAACGAAATAAATAAAATAGTTGGAATCCCTTTAGTTTTACATGGTGGAACAGGCTTGTCAGATGAAATAATAAAAAACTCAATAGAAAATGGTATTAATAAAATTAATTTTAATACTGAATTACAAATGGCTTGGTCTCAAGCAGTAAGAATGTTCATTGAAAATTATTCTACTTACGATCCTAGGAAAATAATTAGTTCTGGAGTTATTGCAATTAAGAATGTGGTTCGTCATAAAATAAACTTACTTGGTTGTGCTAACAAAAATTAACGGAGGTAGAAAATGGAAAAAATTATAATAAATGGTCAAAAAACTTTGACAGGAACTATTGAAATAAGTGGCGCTAAAAATAGTGCTGTTGCATTAATTCCAGCTTCAATCTTATCTGATGAAGAAGTTATAATATCAAATGTTCCTAATATTACAGATAGAGAAGCTTTAAACGAGATATTAGAATATTTAGGTGCTGAAGTAAGTTTTGATAAAGGTGAAATGAAAATAAACACTAAAAAAATATCAAATAAAGAAATACCAGAAGAAATTTCTAAAAAATTAAGAGCTTCTTATTATTTTATGGGAGCTTTATTAAGTAAATTTAAAAAAGTAAAAATGTTTTTTCCTGGAGGATGTAATATTGGTTCTAGACCAATCAACCTTCATTTAAAAGGTTTTGAACTTTTGGGAGCAAAAGTAATACAAGAAAAAAATTTGTATATAATTGAAGCCGATGAATTAAAAGGAGCAAACATTTATTTAGATATTCCAAGTGTTGGTGCAACTGTTAATCTTATGTTAGCAGCTTCAAAAGCACAAGGAACAACAATTATTGAAAATGCTGCAAAAGAACCAGAAATTGTTAATGTTGCTATATTTTTAAACAATATGGGAGCTAAAATAGTAGGAGCTGGAACAAGCGAAATAAAAATTACTGGTGTAGAAAAACTAGGTAAATGTTATCATGAAGTAATACCAGACCGCATTGAAGCGGGCACATATTTAATTGCAGGAGCTTTATGTGGAAAAGAATTAGTAATAAAAAACGTTATTCCAGAACATTTGGATGCTTTAATATCCAAATTGAAAGAAACTGGTACAAAAATATCAATTGAAAACACACAAATTACCATTAGTAAACCAGAAAAGTTTTTACCTATCTATATTAAAACTTTAGGTTATCCAGGATTCCCAACTGATTTACAACAACCTTTATCAACTCTTTTAACACAATGTGAAGGCACATCAATGATTGAAGAAACTATATGGGAAAAACGTTTTCAAAATTTAGATTATCTTAAAAAAATGGGAGCTAATATTGAATATGAAGGTAATAAAGCTATCATAAAAGGAAAAACAGAGTTAAATGGTTCAGAGGTGGAAGCCACAGATTTAAGAGGTGGAGCTTGTATGGTTTTAGCAGGTTTAATAGCTAAAGACAAAACAGTTATTAATAATGTTGATCACATTTTAAGAGGTTATGACCACATCATTGAAAAATTAAAGAATGTTGGTGCAGAAATAAAAGCAGAATAAAGTGCTTGAAAAAGTTAAAAACTATTGTTATAATAAAAAAGATTTAACGGGGAAAGGAGCAAAAAAAATGACTAAACAAAATAGTGCTTTTAAAGAAGTAACGGCAACATGTAGTTGTGGTGCAACTTTTAAAACACAATCAACAAATGATATTCAAGTAGAAGTTTGTTCTATGTGTCACCCTTTTTATACAGGAAAACAAACAAGAACATCAAAAGCAGGAAGAGTAGAAAAATTTAACAAAAAATATGGAATAAACGAATAAAACATTCGTTTTTTTATATGAGAAAGGAGTAAAATGGAAGATACTATCGTTGCAATTGCAACTCCTTTAGGGACTGGAGCAATTTCAATTATAAAAATAAGTGGTTCTGAAGCAATCGAAATTGTTTCAAAAGTTTTTAAAGGAAAAAATTTAAACAAACAAAACAGTCATACTATTCACTACGGCTTTATTATGGATGAAAAAGAAAAAATAGATGAAGTTTTAGTTTCTCTCTTTTTAGCTCCTAAAACTTATACTAAAGAAGATATTGTAGAAATCAATTGTCATGGTGGTATAGCGACTACTAATCGTATTTTAGAGGTTATTATTAAAGCAGGGGCAAGATTTGCTGAACCAGGAGAATTTACGAAGAGAGCTTATTTAAATGGCAGAATCGACCTAATTGAAGCTGAAGGAGTTATGGATTTAATTGAAGCTAAAACAGAAAAAATGAGAAAGGTAGCTTTAAATCAATTAGATGGTAATGTGTCAAAAAAAATTAATGAATTAAGAGAAAATATAAAAGCTATTTTAGCAAATATAGAAGTAAACATTGATTATCCTGAATATGAAGATGAGATTTTAATCACAAACAAAATGATTAAAGAGCAAATGAAAATTATTAACACAAAAATAGCGAAAATTGTATCTGCTTCTCAACAAGGGAAAATAATTAAAGAAGGAATAAAAGTTTTGATTTTAGGAAAACCAAACGTTGGAAAAAGTAGTATTTTAAACAAGTTGTTAAATGAAAACAAAGCGATTGTTACTAATATTCCTGGAACAACTAGAGATATAGTTGAAGGAACAATTAATATTGAAGGCATTTTGTTTAAAATAACAGATACAGCTGGAATAAGAAAAACTAATAATTTAGTGGAAAAAATCGGTGTCAAAAAAAGTGTAGAGTTAATTTCAGAATCAGATTTAATTATTTATACAATTGAAAAAAGCAAAGAACTTGATGAAGAAGACATAAAAATAATCAAAAAAATAAAAAACAAACCAAAAATAATTTTTTTGAATAAAAATGATTCTAAAATAAAATCAAAAGAAATCAAATTAAAGAATGAAATAATTGTTGAAGGGAATACCATTGAGGAAGACGGTTTAAAAGAATTAAAGGAAAAAATCATCAATCTTTTTAAACTTGATAAATTAGAAGAAAAAGATTTTAATTTTTTAACTAATTCTAATCAAATAGCTTTGTTAAAAAAAATAGTTTCTATTTCTAAAAACATTGATAAAAAGCTCGAAGAAAACTTTCCAATAGACATTATTGAGATAGATATAAAAGAAATTTTTAATATTTTGGGATTTATTATTGGAGAAAATGGTGATCAGGAGATAATAAACTACATTTTTAAAAATTTTTGTTTAGGAAAATAACACTTTTAGTGTTATTTTTTATTTTACTATGGTTTTTAGCGACAAAAAATGTTATAATGTGTAAGTATATGAAGAATGTTTTTTTTGTCTAGAAAGGTGATTTTATGAGTTTAATAGAAAAAAATGAAAATTGAAAGTTTGGAATTAACAAATTATAGAAATTATGAAACGGCAAAAATTAATTTTGGAAGTAAAATAAATGTTTTTATAGGAAAAAACGCATCTGGGAAAACAAATATACTAGAAAGCATCTATATTTTAGCACTAGCAAGATCATATAGAACAAACGAAAATCAAAATTTAATCAATCAAGATAAAGACAATTCAATAATAAAAGCTCATATTAAACATTCTAAAAGATATAAAATAGATGAACACAAGATAATTTTTAGCAAAAAAGGCAAAGTTGTCACGTTTAATAAAAAACCTTTCAAAAAAATTAGTGATTATATTTCTAAATTCAATGTAATTATTTTTCAGCCTGAAGATTTTTATTTAATTAAAGGTTCTCCAAAAGAAAAACGAAAATATTTTAATTTAGAAATAGGGCAAATCAATAATCGTTATTTATTTGATTTAGGAGAATATAACAATTTAATCAAAACGAAAAACGAATATTTAAAAACAATTGACTTCAACAATTATGATAAAAATTATATTGAAACTATTAACTATCAATTAGCGAAAAGAGCGAAGAACATTTATTTGGAAAGAAAAAAATTTTTAAACAAAATAAATGAAAAAATCACAAAAATAAATGAAAAACTAAAAACTTTTCAAAATTTTAAGATTATAATGACTTCAGCTATAGAAATAGAAACCGAAGAAGAAAAAATAGAAGAAAAATTATATTTAAAATATAACAATGCATTATTTAAGGAAATTCAAATGAATCAAACGTTATTTGGACCGCATCGAGATGATTTTATTTTTATAGCTAATGACAATGATGCTAATGAATTTTGTTCGCAAGGACAACAAAGAATGGCTATTTTGATGTTAAAACTAAGTGAAATAGAAGTTTTTAAAGATGTTACTGAGGAATATCCAGTATTATTGTTAGATGATGTCTTTAGTGAGTTAGATGAAGAAAAAAAGAAAAAAATAATAAACTATTTATATAAAAGAATGCAAATAATAATAACAACTACAGATTTAAACAATTTAGACGTTGACGTGTTAAGTAAGGCTGATATATTTGTCGTAAAAAACAAAAAAATAAAGAAACAAGATAGAAAGACAGAGGTATAAAATGGAAAGAGAAAAAAATTATAATTGCTCCAATATTCAAGTTTTAGAGGGCTTGGAAGCTGTAAGAAAAAGACCAGGAATGTATATTGGTTCTACAGGAAGTAGAGGGTTGCATCATTTGGTTTGGGAAATTGTTGATAATTCTGTTGATGAAGCTTTAGCTGGATATTGTGATAAAATTGAAGTTATTTTAGAACCTGATGGCATTGTCACTGTAAAAGACAATGGTAGAGGTATTCCAACAGATATTCATCCAAAAACAGGACTTTCGGCAGTTGAAACAATTTTTACAGTTTTACATGCTGGAGGTAAATTTGGAGCTGGAGGATATAAGGTTTCTGGTGGTTTACATGGTGTTGGGGCATCTGTAGTAAATGCACTTAGTGAATTTTTAGAAGTAAACATTTGCTTAAATGGCAAAGAATATTTTCAAAGATTTGAGTGTGGAGGAAAATCGGTTGAAGCATTAAAGATAATCGGAGAATGTTCTGAAGAATTATCAGGAACAACTGTTTCATTTAAAGCTGATCCAACAATTTTTGAAGAAACAACAGAATACGAATATGATATTTTAAAGGTAAGAATAAGGGAATTAGCTTTTTTAAATAAAGGCATAAAATTTATTTTAGTTGATAATCGCGAAACGAAAAAGACAGATGAATTCGTGTATTTAGGAGGAATTGCTGAATATGTTGTTCTTTTAAATAAAAATAAAGAAACCGTAAACAAAGAAGTTATTTATTTTGAAGGTGAAGAAGATGAAATCGAATTAGAAATAGCTTTGCAATACAACAATGGATACGTTGCAAACGTATATTCTTTTGTAAACAATATTAATACTTATGAAGGTGGAACTCACGACGAAGGAGTAAAAAGAGCACTGACAAGAGTAATAAATAATTATGCTAAAAAGAATAATTATTTAAAAAATAACGATGAATCTTTTACAAGTGAGGATGTTCGTGAAGGATTAACGATGATAATATCTGTTAAACATCCAAATCCTCAGTTTGAAGGACAAACAAAAACAAAATTAGGAAATATTGAAGTAAGAAAAATCAGTGACAATCTTTTTGCAAAAGGTTTTGAAAGATTTATGTTAGAAAATCCGGATGAATCAAAAAAAATCATGGAAAAGATTTTTACTGCGGCTAAAGCTAGATTAGCAGCTAAAAAAGCTCGTGAATTAACAAGAAGAAAAAGCGCATTGGAAATATCTAGTTTACCTGGTAAATTAGCCGATTGTTCTTCAAAAGACGCAAGCGTTTCT
>JAAZBI010000080.1 GCA_012513875.1 Mollicutes bacterium | reverse complement strand
GCATAAACAATAACATCCTTGAACTTTGTCGCGGTTTTTTGTGTTTAGAACCTTTTAAAAACTCGTTTCGACACAAAAGAGGCTGCCTCATCCGACTTTGTTACAAGTCTTTTGAGACAGCCCCTTTACATCTATCAACTGTCAAAGATGAGTTAGTATATACTAATCGATTTACATTAGTCAAGGGAATGGCCACTATACATTGTTGCAATCGTCCACTATACTTTGTTACATTAACTACTCTAATACAGAATTTTAATATTCTCGCTTTCTGTATTTTATGAGATAATACAATAAAGGGTTATCACAAATATGCGACAACCCTTTAAACAGCTACAATTCACTATTTAAACGAAATATAAAAATAATCTAATACTCCATTAGTAAATTCAAATGTATATCCAGAATCTCCAAAATAAACATCAGATTCTCTAGTATATTCAAGAGTATGTTTTATATAATTCCCATCATCTGAAATATATTCACTATATTCTGTAGGTTCTCCAGAGTTTTCACGAAGTTCTTCCTCTGTAATAGTTAAAGGAAAAGCAAAAACAAGAATTTCATTATTTTTATCTAAATTTACAGGAAGGTAAACTTGTGTGATCGGACAACTTGCAGCTGTTTGATTTTCTTCAGTAAAATTGCTAGTATAAAGTTTTACGAAGTAATAATCATCCAAATTTATATTAAATCCCTGCGATTGATAATTGGGATTAAGATTATTCGATGCATTAGCAATATCTCCTTCGTCAAAAACCACCCCATCATCAATCATATCTTGTAAAGTGCTTACTCCCACAGTATACACTTTTCCATTAACAGAAAAGCTTCTATTATCCAAATCAGCATATATTTCACTTAAGCCTTCAACATTACTAAGTTCTTCCGATTCAGTTTCTGTTGATTCTTCTACACTAGTGCTGTCTTCAACTTCTTCTGTAGTTGCTTCTGTGGCTTCTTCTGTAGTTGCTTCTGTGGCTTCTTCCGTAGTTGCTTCTGTGGCTTCTTCCGTAGTTGCTTCTGTGGTTTCGTCCTTGTCGTCTTCGTCCTCGTCTTCGTCCTCGTCGTCGTCCTTGTGATCTGCATCTTCTGCTCTGTCATCGTTCGAATCAGATGACTTGCTGAAATCACATGATGCAAGTCCCATTGACAGCAATAAAGCAAGCACTACAATCAAAATTTTCTTTGTCTTCATTTAATCCTCCACGTTGCTATTTGTTATTCATTGCTGGCATCATTTCCATAGACGGAAATTACCTCCCGTGATTATAACTGTCTAAGAATTATAAGTAAATAGAGGTAATATGAAAAATCTTATGGCTTTTCGAAATACTATGTATAAATGAGTATGAACGTGGAGAGCGCAGTATGTCAGTAGTACCCCAGATTCCACGTCTGCTAAAATTCACTGTCAATCGTAGACCAATTCTCAATGAAATTTGCAAATATAGCTGTATTATACAATATTTTTCGCGTGATTACCCCCCCCTTTTTCTGAAAAAACTTCTCTTTGCATCATTTTTTAGAGTCATTTCTCTTGCGGCATTCATTTTTGCGTACACAAACACGCTTGGTTTAAAACACACTTTTTTGCTTTCTGAATTTTTCAGATCAGACATTGTTCATACGCCGCCTTATACGGATAGTTTTCCGATAACTTCATAATGACGTATCTGGCAGTCTTGATTATTTTGGCCGCCAGAAATACATACTTCAAACGAAAGGTCTTTATTTGCTGTCTGTATTCGGAAATGCTCAAGCAATCAAATTTGAACAGCAAAAACAGATTATACGAAAGCATCATCATCTGGAACACGGCTTCGTTTGCCCAAAACGATTTTAGCAAAAGATGTCCCACGGCCATATCGTATTTGGCTTCTTTGATATAGTTTTCAGCATTACCACGCTTTTCGTAAGAGATGACAACTTTTTCTGAAAGCAAAGCGGTGTTTGTCACAAAGAAGAAGTATTCGTATTCAGCACCCTCTACAAGTGATAATTGTGCTCTTTCTTTTTCAGGCTTTAATAAACGAGACGCGACAAATCTTCTGTCTTTAGTCCATGTGTTTAGCTTCGTAAGCAGCTCTGTCGTTTCTCTGCCTTCATCACCTTTAACGAATAAAGCGGCTGGATCTGTTACTTGAGATGCGAGTGTAGGATACACCTTGGCTTTAATCAAATACTGGCAACCAAGCGTTTCAATCGTTTTGATAATTTCCTCGTCAAAGTAACCGCTGTCCATTCTAAACAGAATGTCAAGAGCATCTGTTTTTATGTTGGCTGTAATTTCTTTTATCATTTCAGAAGCGCCATTTGCAGTATAGGCATTGCCACTTCTCACAAATCCAGTGACATATGCCTTTAGTTCATCACAGAAGGCAAACTGGATATTGTAGCAGTGGTTACCAAGCTTTTTAGGGTTGTATCCCTTGGTCGCCCCTT
>JAAZBI010000064.1 GCA_012513875.1 Mollicutes bacterium | reverse complement strand
TCTATACCAACTCTAGTTATTTCAAAAAGATTATTTCCACAAGGATGAATTTTTTTCATAATAACTTTCGTTCCTAAACTATATTCTTTTTTCATTATTATCTTTCAATATCAATATTTAATAATTCTAAAATTCGATTTAAATCATCTATATCAGAAAAACTAATACTTATTTTATTATTTTCAATTGATATTTTTGTTTCTAGTTTTTCACTTAAAGATTCTTCTAAATATTGATATTTATTTTCTTTCTTTTTTTTAGGTTTTAAGGGTTGATGTTGAATAGAAACAATGTTTTCTAAAGAACGAACACTTAAATCATCTTTAATTATTCTTTTCGCTAAACTATCAATTAACTCCCAATCATCTAATTTACTTAAAACACGAGCATGACCCATTGAAATTTTATTTTGAACTACTAAATTTTGAATATTATTGGGTAATCTTAATAAACCTAACATATTGGTAATATGACTACGACTTTTACCAAGTTTTTGACTTAAAATATCTTGAGTAATGTTTAAACTTTCAATCATTGATTTATATGCTTGAGCTTCTTCAATTGCATTTAAATCTTCTCTTTGTAAATTTTCTAATAAAGCTATTTGCATCATCTCTTCATCAGAAAAATCACGAACTATAGCAGGAATTGTTTCTAAACCTGCTAAAACACTAGCTTTAACTCTTCTTTCTCCAGCTATTATTTCGTAACCTTTAATACTTTTTTTAATAATGATTGGTTGAAAAACACCATTCTCTTTAATTGAATTGGATAATTCTTTTAAAGCTTCTTCATCAAAATTCTTTCTTGGTTGATAAGGATTACTTCTTAATTCAGATAATTTTACATTTATGATTTCATCTTTTGATGCAGTTTCTACAATAGTTGTTTCTAAACGATTAAAATCTAAATTTTCCGAATTAAATAATTGCTCTAATCCTTTACCAAGAGCTCTTCTTTTATTTTCCATTTCTAATAATCACTTCCTTTGCTAAATTTAAATAAGCATAATGTCCTTTACTAGTAGAATCATATTCGGCAATTGGTTTGCCATGAGATGGAGCCTCAGACAATCTAATTAAACGAGGAATAATTGTATCATAAACTCTTTCTTTAAAATAAGTACGAATATCTTCAATTACTTCTAATCCTAAATTAGTTCTGGAATCAAACATCGTTAATAAAACTCCTTCGATATCTAACTCTTTATTAAGATTTTTTTGAACTAGCATAATAGTACTAAGTAATTGTGTAATTCCCTCCAAAGCATAAAATTCACATTGAACTGGAATAATAACCGAATCAGAAGCCGTTAAAGCATTAGTAGTTAAAATTCCTAATGAAGGTGGACAATCAATAATTATATAATCATATTCATTTTTAATGCTTTCTAAACTTTTTTTTAATTGATGAGTCTTTGAAAAACCTTCGATTGTTTTGCTTTTCTCAATTAATTCAATATCAACTCCTGCTAAATTAATAGTAGCTGGCGCTAAAAAAAGATTTTTAAAACCTGTAGAAATAATTACTTCAGATGTTGTTTTAGTATTAACTAAAACATCATATATACTAGAATTGATGTCGCTTTTATCGACACCCACTCCAGTTGAAGAATTACCTTGAGGATCTAAATCAATTAACAATACTTTTTTATCTAATAAACCTAAAGATGAAGATAAATTAATACTTGTTGTTGTTTTACCAACTCCACCTTTTTGATTAACTATCGAAATAATTTTTCCCAATTTAATCACACTCTCGTTCTATAAGTTACATATTATTATTTTATCAAAATAACACAATCTTTTAAACAACTTTAAGAACTTTTAGTTATTTTTAATCGATTGGCTATTTCTTTGATTTTTCTTAATCTATGATTCAAGCAAGATTTGCTTATCTTTTTTGATGATTCAAAACTGATAATTTCACTCAATTCTAACAAAGAAGATTCCTGATATTTTAAACGATACATTGCTACTTCTTGAAGCTTTTCTTCTAATAAATCTAATCCCATTTTTTCAGCAATCAAATTAATGTCTTCTATTTGTTGATTGGAAGAATTTATTATCTTTTCCACATTAGCTTGTTCACAATTATTTAGTCGATTAGTTTTATTTTTTTGATCTCGATAAATACGAACATCTTCAAAATATAAAACCGCTTGGAAAGCTTTAATAATTTTTAAAAAGTCACTAATCTTTTCTGCTTCTTTAATATAAACCATATATCCTTTAACACGATTAATAATTCGACTGTTTAAAGAAAAATTGTTTAATAAATCATCAACAAAAATTGCGTATTCTTCATCATCTAACAAGAATTCTAAATGATACCTAGATTTTTTTGGATCATTAATACTTCCACTTGCTAAAAAAGTCCCTTTTAAATATGAGTTTTTTAATTCATCATCAGCATAAATAAATTCCTTGGGAAGATTAGTAAAATATCCGTCTTGATTAATTAATGCTAAATCTTTCAAAATTTCATCTTTATTTTTTTCTATTTCTAATATGTATAAATAATTTTTTCGAAAATTAAAGTTTTTTCTTAAAACAATACGTGGTCTAAATTTATATAATTCTTCTATTTTTGAAAATAAAAAACGACAAACATCAATGTTCTCAGTATGAACTCTTATTTGTTTTTCATCAATATAAGCATTTTGACGAAAAAAAGCAGATAAAAGAGAAATTATTTCTAAATTATTAAATTCATTTTTTATTATTTCTTCCTTTATCTGAGTAGTAAAAGACATGCTATCACCTCATTTTTTTCTTGATAAACCTAAATATTTTTTTATTTCATTCCTTTTCACATCTTTTATAGAGCACATCTTATCAGCAGAACATACGATCCAAGATTCCCTATATTTTGGAGTATAAACTGTAAGTGGCCACATATGTTTTAATATTATGTCTTTAACAATTTCATCCATTAGATGTGGAAAGTATTTCACCGCATTACCATATGCTATTTTGTGATGAGAAAATCCATGATTATTTGGTAATACTTTGTTTTTTTTAATATCAGTATCTTCAAAATTAAAATCACCTTTTTTTTGCCAATCATAAAAGAAAAAATCATGTAATAAAGAGCCTATTGCCAAAGACCTTCTATTACACTTTTTATTTTTCAGAGATTTTAAATAAGAATAACAACAAACTTCTAAAACATGCATTTTTCTCGATTCTAAATGGTGAATGATTTCTCCCATTTTTAAAAATATAGTAGATTCAATAATTTCTTTAATATATGAATATAATTCTTCTTTGTTTTTATCAGAAAATTTATATTTATTTGCGACAACAACAAAATCTTTATCCATATTTAATCAATATATTTAGAAGCTTGAAGACCTGCTATAGCTCCCTCTGCTACTGCTGTAGACACTTGATAAACTTCTTTATCAATTACATCTCCACAAGCAAAAATACCCTTTATATTAGTTCTCATTTGTTGATTCACAACAATATATCCGTTGTTTTTTAAACAATCTATAAATTCTGTATTAGGTTGATAGCCATTATACTCAAATAAAGCGGATAATTCTATTTCTTCTGATTGATTCGTTTTTATATTTTTAATGATAATTGAACTTAATTTTTTATCTTCAGAATTTAATTTAGTTATTATAGAATTATTGATAACTTTTATTTTAGAGTTATTTATAATTTTATCTTTTAAATCACATTCAATTAATTCTTCTTCTTTAATAACAATTAATAACTCTGAAACAAGATTCGTTAAATATAAAGCTTCTTCTAAAGTTTCTTTGCTATTGCCTACTAAAGCTATTTTTTTGTTTCTATACAAAGAACCGTCACAAATAGCACAGAAGCTAATGCCTCTACCTAATAATTGTTTTTCGTTTTCCAATCCTAGTTCTTTTGGATTTCTTCCCGTTGCAATTATGACTGCTTTAACAGAAAAAATTTCTTTTTCAGTTGAAACAATAAAATAATCGCTTTCTTTTTTTATTTCTTGAACTTTTCCATATTTGTAATCAACTTTATTGTCTTGAAGCTGATTAAACATATTAAAAGCTAATTCAGGTCCACTAATTTTAGAAAAACCACTATAATTTTCAATCGAATTAATTCGATTTAATTGTCCTCCTGGAGCATTTCCATCAATAATAGCAACATTCCTATCAGCTTGTTTTAAATAGATTGCTGCTGTCATTCCTGCTGGTCCAGAACCAATTACAAGTACATCAAAATCTAACTTCATGTTCACGATCAACCTCTCTATATCTATTATCAAAACGAGACCCTAAAGATCTTACTGAAACAATAATCAATCCTAAAACAAATAATATAATCGATACAATTTGAGCTGTTTTTAAATCATTAAACATTAAACTGTCTGTTCTTAACGATTCGATAAAAAATCTGCCTAAAGAATAAAACATCAAATATAAACCTATTAATTGACCATTTTTTAAATATTTATAAATTTTTCTGATAATTAGCAATAAAATAAATAAAGTAAAACACAAAACAGATTCATATAAAAATGTTGGATGATAATATACTCCTTGAATTTTAACTCCTTCAATAATAAAGTTTGGAATATATAAACTTTCTAAAAAACTTCTACTAACTTCTAAACCGTGAGCTTCTTGATTAAAAAAATTACCCCAACGGCCAATAGCTTGACCAATCAATACAGCTGGCGCAATCATATCGAATAATTTCCAAGTGTTAACTTGGTATTTTCTTGAATAAAACAAAACAAAAATTGCTCCAGCGATTATACCACCATGAATAGCTAAACCACCTTCCCAAACTTTAAATATATCAATAATATTTTGAGAATAATAACTCCAATTAAACACAACATAATAAGCTCTTGCACCAATTATTCCTATAATTAAAGCCCAAAAAATCATATTAGATATGAATTCTTTTTGTATTTTAAATTTTTTAGCTTCTCTCGTTAAAATATAACTTCCGATTAAAACACCTAAAACTATAAAAACAGAATACCAGCTAATTTTAATGAAACTAAATTCTAATAAATAACGATTCATATTAATCTTCCTTTCTAAACATTGGTTTTATAATAATGTTTTCCATTAAAAAATTCATAATAGAAATTAAGATGGCTGCAAAAAAGAGAATAAAAAAACCGTGAGTAACAAAATGGTCACCCAATAAGAAAGCAGCTATTTTAATAATAAAAACATTAATAAAAGGATAGAACAATCCTAAAGTTATTCCCGTAATAGGTAAAGTTAAGAAAAATAAAACGGGTTTGATTGTTTTATTCAAAATATAAATAATAACGCTTGCCAACAAAGCCCATAAACCAAAATAACTATGGTCTAAAATAAATGTTTTTTTAAACAATAAAGAAACAAAGATTAAAATTAAAGCATATAAAAATATATAAATAACTAGATTTAATGCTTTTTTTATTTTACTAAAATCTTTCTTTTTATTATCATCAATAACTATTGTTTTCATTATATCACCTTTTTAAATTATACCATGTTCCACGTTTTTTATAAACAAAAAAAAGTAGTTATTCTACTTTTTTAATTGTTCTTCAATTCTTAATAATTGATTATATTTACAAATACGATCAGTTCTAGATAAAGAACCAGTTTTGATTTGACCCAAATTTAAACCAACAGCAAAATCAGCTATATAAGTATCTTCTGTCTCTCCACTACGATGAGAAATAATTGTTTTATAATTGTTGGTTTTTGCTAATTCAATTGTCTCTAAAGTTTCTGTAACTGTTCCAATTTGATTTACTTTAATTAAAATAGAATTACAAGCTCCCATTTCAATTCCTTTCGCTAACAACTCCTTGTTAGTAACAAATAAATCATCACCCACGATTTGAATCTTATTTCCAATCTCTTGTGTTAGTAATTTAAATCCTTCAAAATCTTCTTCTTCAAAAGGGTCTTCAATTGTAATAATTGGAAATTTCAAAACTAATTCTTTATAAAAATCAATCATCTCTTTTTGACTTAAAATTTTATTTTCTCCCTTTAAATAATATTTACCATCTTTATAAAATTGAGAAGCTGCTACATCAATAGCTATTGAAACATCTTCTCCTGGTTTATATCCGGCTTTCTCTATAGCAGAAACAATTAATTCGAAAGCTTCAATATTACTGTTTAAATTAGGAGCGAATCCTCCTTCATCTCCTACTGCAATATTATATCCTTTTGATTTTAGAAGTTTTTTCAAAGTATGAAAAACTTCTGCTCCAACTCTTAAACTTTCTTTAAAAGTTTCTCTTTTAGGAACAATCATAAATTCTTGAATATCAAGATTATTATCAGCATGAGCTCCACCATTAATGATGTTCATCATTGGTCTAGGCATTTCAGTTCCTTGACCAATATATTCATAGAGGTTTTTATTATTTAACAAAGCTGCTGCTTTCAAGCAAGATAAAGAAACACCTAAAATAGCATTTGCTCCTAATTTAGCTTTGTTTTTAGTACCATCTAATTCGTTTAGTAATCTATCTATTTCAACTTGAGAAGTAACATCTTTTCCAATTAAAGCAGGTCTAATAATACTATTTACATTATCTACAGCAGTTAAAACACCTTTCCCTAAATAACGATTCATATCTTGATCTCTTAATTCTACCGCTTCATTTATTCCTGTTGAAGCTCCACTAGGAACACTTGATCTTCCTAAAATATTATTCTCACAAATAACATCGACTTCAATCGTCGGATTTCCTCTTGAATCTAATATTTCTCTAGCTTTGATATCAATTATTCTATTCATTTTTTTCCTCCAATAAGTTAACTGTTTCTTTATATTTATTTCCTCTTTCTTCAAAATCTTTAAATTGATCCCAAGAAGCACAAGCTGGGCTTAATAAAATCACATCTTTAGATTCAGATAAGTCATAAGCTTTTTTTACTGCCTTATCAATCGTTTCATATGCAAAGCATTCAATATTATTTTCTTTAGAAAAAGAACAAATTCTATCTTTAGTTTCTCCATAAGAAACTATATTTTTCACATTAGTTAAATAAGTCTTCAATTCGTCAAAACTATGCCCTCTATCTAATCCACCTAGTATTAATATTGTAGGTTGATCAAATGTAGAAAGTGCTATTTGAGTAGATTTAATATTGGTTGATTTTGAATCGTTATAAAAATCTACTTGACTAATTGTTTTGACAAATTCAATACGATGTTCTACTCCGCCAAATTTTTTTAAAACTTCTTGAATATCTTCATCTCTAACATCAAATTCTTTCACTGCTACAATAGCTGCCATAATATTTTCTAAATTATGTTTTCCTTTAAGTTTAACTTCATCAATTTTAATGATTCTTTTCCCATTATAATTAATAAAACCTTGAGAAAGGTCACAACCTTTTAAATTTAAACTATTTGAAGAAAAATATTTTTTTTGAGAAGGAATTCCTTCCGCTAAAAGAAGACTTTCTTCGTTATCTAAATTTAAAATAGCTAAAGAAGAAGATTGATGATGATTAAAAATTCTTTTCTTCATCTCTTTATATTTTTCATAAGAACCATGAAAATCAATATGAGCTTCAGAAATGTTTGTTAAAACGGAAATATCTGTTTTAAAATCTATCATATTGCATAATTGATGATCAGAAATTTCTATTACAAAAATATCATTAGGTAAAAATAAAGAAACCATTGAAGAAACAGGAATACCGATATTTCCTGCCAGATAAGCTCTTTTTTTAGATTGTTTTAACATTTCGTATATTAAAGTTGAAGTTGTTGTCTTTCCGTTAGTTCCAGTAACACCAATTATTTTTAAATCTTTTGGAAAATAATGATATGCTAATTCTACTTCGTTAATAATTGTTATTCCTAATTCTTTAGCTTTTACCAAATATGAATGATCATTGGGAATGCCTGGGTTTTTAACAATCATTTCATAAGTGTTATCTATCAAATCATTATCTTCAACGCCTAAAATTACCTTTGCTCCTAAAGATTCTAATTCTTTTATTTGTTCAAGATCTTGTTCAAAACTACGATCATTGATCGTAACTTGATAGCCCTTTTCAATTAATAATTTAGCTGCAGCGTATCCGCTTCTAGCCATTCCAAAAACAAATGCTTTTTCCATATTATCACTCTCTTGTTTAGTATACTATAATCTCAATTAAATTAAAACGATATTTTTATAGTTAGACATTATTTAACTTCTTTTATTTTGTTGATTTATTTGCTATACTAATGGTAGGAATGGTGAATATGAAAATAATAGAATTATCGAAAAAACAATTTGATGATTTTTCATTCAATCATAAATTAGCTTCTTTTTATCAAAGTAGTTTTTATGGTGATTTGATGGCAAAAAATGGTTTTTCAACGGTTTATTTAGGTTTAGTTACTAATGAAGAAACCTTAATAGCTGCCACTTTAATTCTAACGCAAAAAAAATTTTGGCATTTCAAATCTGCTTATTCACCAAGAGGTTTTTTAATTGATTATACTGATTTAGAATTATTAGATATTTTTACTGATTTGTTAAAAAAATATTTAGAAAAAAATAAAATAATTTATTTAAGAATAGATCCACCAATTATCAATATAGAAAGAACAAAAAACGGAAAAGAATTAGTTGGCGGATTAAATAATGAAAAATTAGTAAAATTTATGAAAAAAATCGGTTACGAACACAAAGGGTTTAATTCCTTTTTTGAAACTATAAAACCTCGATGGAATGTTGTTACTAAAATAGATTCTCCACAAAATCTTTTTGCTTTCTTAAGCAAAGAAACAAAAAATAAAATTAGAAAAGCATATAAAAAGGGTATAACCATTTATAAGGGGAATCAAAATGATATAAAATTATTTTATAATTTTTTAGATAAAAAAATGGCTAAAAAACTTAGTTATTATATGGATCAATATGAAATATTCTCAAAAAATAACATATATGATTTATTCTTTGCTAAATTAAACCCGACTATTTATATGAAAACCAGCAAAGAATTATTTGAAAGAGAATCAAAACGAAATAATAAATTAAATAATATGATCCAAGAAAGTCACACGCCTAAAAAAAGAGACGAATTAATCAATAAAAAAATGAATTCTGATAAATTATTAGATATTTATAAAAGCGATTTAATCAATTCTAACAAACTATATGTTTCCTATCCTAACGGAGTGGTAATTGCTGCAGCATCTGTTATAAAATTTAAAGAAACCATCACTTTTTCTGAAGGCGGATATGATAATAATTTTAAACATTTTGCCCCTAACCACTTATTAAAATGGGCAGTAATGAATGAATATGCAAAAAAAGGATATAGAAAAATCAATCATGGTGCTATTACTGGAGACTTTTCTTTCGATAATCCTTATTATGGTTTACACCAATTTAAAATGGGGTTTGATGGAGAAATAGAAGAATTTATTGGAGAATTTGATTTGGTTATAAATAAGAGTATCTATCATACAAATCGTCAAATTAAATTTATTAAAAATATCTTAGAATTTAAAAAAGCAGTTAAATAACTGCTTTTTTTAAAATTAAAGATTTAATATAGATAATCCAATAATACTGACAATTATACCAAAAAAAATTAACATAGACATTTTTTCATTAGTTTTGATTTTCATAATTTAAAACCACCTCATTAGGTTCTTTATAAATCTTATTTAATATTAAAGTGGTTATAATTACCAAAAATAAACCATGAATAAAAATTGCTGTTGTACTACCAAATCCAAAAATTAGACCATTGATCAAATCAAATCCTTTAGCAAATTGTTCTGAGAAAAATATTGTAAAAGTTTTATAAAAAACAAGTTGGGATATTGCTGCATATATCAAAATTATAATAAATGATAAAATTGTAGTCAGCGCAAAATTCTTCATTCTTTTAGAAACTATTAATGTTATATTAAAAACTATAACTGAATATAAAATGGTCGTCATACAAGCTCTAAGAAGAATTAAAAACGAATTATACATTGGGCCAGTCGTAGTAAGATTAATTCCTACTCCTTTATCAAGAAAAACCACGAAACAAATAATATATGTAAATATTAAAAATGTAGGATATAGAAAAAAACTACTTTGCCACGTCTTAAATAAATAATTTTTCTTAATATTTAGAAAAGTTTCACGTTGAATCATATTCTTAATCATACCCGAATGATATAAATCATGAATTTTTTTGCACGATAATATTAAAATCAGTGTTGCTGCAACTAAAAATGTCGAGCTTGTATAAACATATACACTAAACCATACATAATCAAAAGCAGCTCTTTGTATACCTAACCCATTAGGATATTGGGAATCAATGTGTAATAAAACCACTATAACAGAAGCAATTGCTGAAATTAACATAAAATTAATGTTTTTTTTACTATTTTTCATATTATCTCCAATTCAAAACAAAGGATATATAGAACAACATAATTATACTCATTATTAATTTAATTAATATTTCCATCAAAACCCGGTTACCTCAGTCATCCCAAGCGTCCAACCGTTTTTAATGAATTTTAATCTGTAATCTTCATCTACAATTTTTGAAAATCCAGTTTGCCATTGATAATACGTTTCTTCATATAAATAAATTCTTATACCATCATCTACAGTTCCTAATGTTCTGCCTTGTAATACAACTTCTGGATTTCCACCGTTTGATATTTCAAGAGTTTCCCATCTTTGAGCTGTAGTTGTTTCCTTCGCAGCATATCCGGTATAAATTATTTGAGTTCCATTATAACTTTTTTTAATATTGCTTAATTTTTCCTATTCTCTTATTTATTTTATCATAAATTTTAAAAAATTAAAACAAAATATATGTTTATAAACCTTCTTTTATTGCTAAAATTTGTTAAGCACAATAAAACCACTTTACATAAAGTGGTTTTAAAAACATATTTTTGGTGGAGCTGAGGGGAATTGAACCCCTGTCCAAAAACATAAAATCGAAGACTTCTACAAGCTTAGTTAATTGTTTAAATTCATTAATAATTATAGCAATTAACAACCAATCATTAACTAGTTTAGTTATTTTCATTATTTCTCCTAAACAAAGAAAATAATATATCTCACTTTAATGCGCTCTTAATATTTTCTGTGAGAAAGAAAACAGAAAAAGCTCGCCATTATTTTATTAAGCAGCGAATGCTAATTTATTATTTCCAGTTATTAAACTGATGGATTTAACGCATACCTACGACTTGCCATCTAAGCCTTATTATTTCTGTCGAAACCAAACAGCCCCTTGTCATAGAATTATAGCACATCTTTAGAAAAGTGTAAATTTATTGTTTTAATTCTATTTTTACTTTACAATATAGTTAAGGTGATATTATGAATAATAAATATTTATATTTAGATGCAGTAACTAGCGAAGAAGCTTTATATATGATTAAATATAGTAACACTCTTCCAATTGTTATTATTGAAGATAATAACTTTAAATTAGATAAAGACTATAGTTATATTTATGATATAAAACTTATTAATAATCGTAAAATTTATCGATTTAATTATTTGAAAAATGTAAATCTTATTTTAGGTGTGGTTTTAAACAAAGAACAAGTTGCAGCGGAAAAAGTTGAAATTGTTAATAATGATTTAGAAATTCTCGTTAATGATCAAAAAATACTTTTAGAAAAAGAAATCATTAAAACTTTAAAAAATAATAAGATTGAATTTTAAAAAAGAGCTTAGCTCTTTTTTATTTTATTTGATATTTCGATTCTCTAGCAACGCTTAACTTAATATCTCTTTCTTTTATAACTTGTCTCTTATCATAATTCTTTTTACCTTTTCCAATACCTAAAAGAATTTTTGCTTTGTTTTCCTTAAAATATAATTTTAAAGGAACCAAAGTATATCCTTCTTGATCTGTCTTTTCTTTTAGTTTTAAAATTTGATTTTTATGAAGTAACAATTTTCTGGTTCTGGTTTCTTGATGGTTCAAACGATCTCCCTCTTTGTAAAAAGAAATATGCATATTAAGTAGAAAGATTTCATCTTTTTTAATAATAGCATAACTATCTTTTAAATTAGCACTACCATTTCTAATTGATTTTATCTCTGTACCTGTTAAAACTATTCCAGCTTCATAAGTTTCTTCAATAAAATAATCATAATTAGCTTTTTTGTTTAATATTTCCATTTTCATCGCCTCTTTTAACATTATTTTTTGTTAAAATAAAATCAATTTCGCCACTTTCCTTAGATGAACCAACTAAAGTCACTTTAATTCTTTGACCAATTCGATACATCACTCCTGATCTTCGAGCTTTTACATATTGCATTTCTTCATTTAATTCAAAATAGTCATTGCCTATTTCTCTCATACGAATTAATCCTTCAATTAAGTTATCTAATTGAACCCAAATTCCTTCTCTTCCAACATTTACTATCCACGCTTCAAAATCTTCACCAATATGTTTTTCCATGTATTCAGCTGATTTAATTTTTTCT
The DNA here is from genome assembly GCA_012513875.1 of Mollicutes bacterium. Lineage (GTDB taxonomy): Bacteria > Bacillota_I > Bacilli_A > RF39 > UBA660 > JAAZBI01. Next base: position 30,401 of record JAAZBI010000064.1, on the reverse strand, counting down.
ACATCTCTCTCGCAATTAACTGAATTAGCTTCAGTTAAAGAAGTATGATTTGCTATATTTTGTAATTCTGTTTTTAAATATTTTTTATTATAACCTTTTATACTTAATGCTGCTTTCAAAGAACGATGAACCATTAAATCTGGATATCTCCTAATTGGAGATGTAAAATGAGCATAATCAGTTAAACCTAATCCAAAATGCCCTATATTATCTGTACTATAAATAGCTTTTTTCATTATAATTAAAGCTCTTTTTGATAAAACAGGAACGTTTTCTTCTTCAATTGCATTTAAAATTTGTTGCATCCTTTTAGAAAGATTCTCTTTATGACTACCTTTTATTCTGATCCCCAAACTATTTAATAATTTAATAAAATCTTCGACTTTTTGATAATCTGGTGAACCATGGATACGATAAATTAAAGGAAAATCATTTTGAGAAGCATAAGTTGCTACTGCTTCATTAGCTGCTATCATAAAATCTTCAATTAAATTTTCTCCAATTCCCATATTTCTTTTGGAAATAGCAATTGGTTTTCCTTCACTATCAACTTCTATTTCCATTTCTGGATTATTAAAATCTAAATAACCTCTTGATTCTTTATTTCTTCTTAATTTTTCTGATAATTCTTTCATTAAAAGTAATTTATTTGTAAATTGTTCATATCCTTCAGGAACAATACCTTTTTCTAAAAATTCATTTACTTTAGCGTAGGTCATCCTTTTTGAAGATTTAATTACACTTTCATGAATTTTATATTCTAAAATATTACCATCTTCATCAATTTCCATCGTAACTGAAAAAGTTAAACGAACAACGCCTTCATTTAAAGAACAAATACCATTAGATAAAAGATGAGGCAACATTGGAATAACTCGATCCGTTAAATAAACACTATTTCCTCTTATAAAAGCATCTTTATCTAAAAAAGAACCTTCTTTAACATAATGACTAACATCAGCTATATGAACTCCTAGCAAGTAAGTATTGTTTTTTGTTTTTTCAATTTGAACAGCATCATCAAAGTCTTTAGCGCCATCTCCATCAATAGTGAAAATAACTTGATCACGAAGATCAATGCGTCCTTTTATTTCTTCTTCTGAAACCATATTAGGTATTTCTTTTAAACTATCTAAAGTTTCTTGACTAAATTCAATAGGGATGTTATTAGAATAAACGATTGATAATACATCCATACCAACATCATCTTTATGTCCTATTACTTTTATAATTTCAGCTTTTAAATGATTGTTTTTGTCTTCTACTCTTTTTATTTGAACTTTGCTTCCTAAAACAACACCATGGCTTCCTTCTTCTAGCAAAAGATCATTATATCGAGAATTATCAAATTTTACATATAACAATCCGTCTTTACTAATTACTTCTCCCACTAAATTTTGACTATCTTTTTGAATAATTTGACGAACATACCACTTTTTATTAAACCTAGTCTTTTCGCGAATAGTAACATGGTCTAATAACACTATGTCATTATTTTCTGCGCCATTAAAATCTTCTCTTTCGATTCTAATATCGTCTCTTTCTTTTCCAAATACATCCATTCCCATATCAACAAAACCAAAGTTTCCACTTCGATTAACCATTAATTTTCCTTTAATTAAATTAGTTTTATCAACCATAATCACTTTGTTTTTCTTAGTAATTATTTCACCTTTTTTTTCTAAATTTATTATTTCTTCGTGAAATTGTTTTATATCTTCAACTTCGCTTAATTTTAATTCATTAATCAAATCAATTAAACTAATTTTTCGGTTTATTTTTTTTAACTTCTCTATGATTTTTTCTTGCATTTTAACACCGCTCCTAACTTCATTATAAAATAAAAAAGACTTATAAAAAAGTCTTTTCTCTTAAAATGATAAAAATAGACATAAAAAGAAAAATAACATTCCAATTAACATTGTAAATCTACTTATAAATAACTCTCCGCCTCGTTCTTTACGATTAGCGAATAAGTTAGAATTGCCGCCCAATATTGATTGAGCAGTTCCTTCAGCTTTTCCACTTTGTAATAAAACGATTGCAATCAAAGTTACTGATACTATAATTAATAAAACTTCCATCTTCATCTTCCTCTCAAGTGCTATACATAATTTATCATATTTTATATGATTTAGCAAGAAAAAGGGAGAAAACTCCCTTTTTTTATTCCATTAAAGATTCTTCAAGAACATCAAGTGGATCAGCATCCATAAATTCTCTTTCTAGACTATAGTCTACTTCAGAATATTTTTTAGCTCCTGTTCCAGCTGGAATAAGTTTTCCAATAATAACGTTCTCTTTTAATCCAGTTAATTTATCAATCTTACCCTTCATTGCTGCATCAGTTAAAATTCTTGTTGTTTCTTGGAAAGATGCCGCTGATAAGAATGAATCAGTTTCTAATGAAGCTTTAGTAATTCCTAATAAAACAGGTCTTCCCGTTGCCGGACTCTTGTCTTCTAAAATTACTTTTTTATTAGCTTCGGTAAATTCTTTTAATGATATTGTTTTACCATTAATTAAGTCTGTATCACCAGTATCGACAACTTTTATTCTAGAAATCATTCGACGGGCAATAACTTCAATATGTTTATCAGATATTTCAACACCTTGAGTTGAATATATCTTTTGAATTTCTTTAAGAATATATTCTTGAACTGTAAATGGATCTGTTACTGCTAACAATTCTTTTGGACTAATATTTCCTTCTGTAAGTCTATCTCCTGCATTTACTTCAGTTCCTTCACTTACTCTTAATTTAATTCCATAATTAGTTAAATGTTCTTTAGCTGTAATATTGTTTTCAATAATTACTTTATAACGACCATTAGCATTTTCAATTTTAGCTACTGTACCAGAAATTTCTGCAATAGTTGCTTTACCTTTCGGAATACGAGCTTCAAATAATTCTTGAACACGTGGTAAACCTAATGTAATATCGGCTCCACCAGCTACACCGCCTGTATGGAATGTTCTCATCGTTAATTGTGTTCCTGGTTCTCCAATTGATTGAGCTGCCATAATACCTACTGCTTCACCAATTTCTACAAGATTACCAGTTGCTAAGTTACGACCATAACATTTTTGACAAACACCATTAGTTGCTTTACAAGTTAAAATGTTTCTAATTTCAACTGCTTTAACACCAGCTTTTTCAATTTTTTCTGCAATATTTTCTGTTATTAAAACATCTTTTTCAACAATAACTTCTTTCGTATTAGGATCAATAACTTTTTTATTTGTATATCTTCCTAAAATACGATTATATAATTTTTCAATTATATCTACTGTTCCTAATTTTTCATCTGTAAAATCACGAACAACAACACCTTGACTTGTCTTACAATCATCTTCTCTAACGATAATATCTTGAACAACATCTACTAATCTTCTAGTTAAATATCCAGAGTCAGCTGTTTTTAACGCTGTATCTGCTGAACCTTTTCTAGAAGCATGTCCTGATAAGAAAAATTCTGAAACTGTTAAACCATCTCTAAATGAAGATTTAACTGGGATTTCAACTTCTCCTCCACCAGGTTTAGCCATCAATCCGCGCATTCCTGCTAATTGAGTAAATTGTGCAATACTACCACGAGCTTTAGAATTCATCATAATAAATACTGGATTAGTATAATTATCTTTAGCATAAGAACTCAATTCATCAGTAATTTGTTTTTTAGCTTTTGACCAAGTATCGATAACATTAGCATATTTTTCTGTTTCAGTGATTAAACCTCTCTTATATTGTTTGTTAATGTTTTCAACTGCTGTTTGGCTATCTTCTAATATTTTTAACTTGTTTTTACTTGTTACTATATCACTAATAGCAAAAGTAATACCTGATTTAGTTGAATACTTAAATCCTAAATCTTTTAATTTATCTAACATAATTGACGTTTCAGTAGTTTTATATCTTTTAAAGATTTGAGCGATTATTTTTTCTAAATCTTTACTACTAAATGGTTTAGAATAAGGCACCTTTTGTAAATCTTCCTTAATATTTAATAAATTATTTAAGAAATAAATACTAGGTGTTATTCCTTCAATGTTAACCGTAGTAGCTTCATTTATATACTGGAAAGTATCAGGTAAAATTTCATTTAATTTTATTTTACCAACTGTTGTTATTAAATATTTGTTTTTCATTTCCTCAATAAAAACTTTATGTTTAAAAGATTTTACTGGAAGAATTATTCTTGTATGTAATTCAATATTGCTTCTTTCATATTCCATTAAAGCTTCGTTTGGATCAACAAAAATTCTTCCTTCATTAACACTTGGTTTTTCAATAGTAAGATAAAAATTACCTAAAACCATATCTTGAGTTGGAGTAATGATTGGTTTACCATCTTTAGGATTTAAAATATTATTTGCTCCTAACATTAAAACTCTAGCTTCAGCTTTTGCTTCTTCTGATAAAGGAACATGAACTGCCATTTGGTCACCATCAAAGTCAGCATTAAATGCTGTAGTTACTAATGGGTGTAATCTAATAGCGCGTCCACTTACTAATATAGGTTCAAAAGCTTGAATACCTAATCTATGTAGAGTTGGAGCTCTATTTAATAATACTGGATGTTCTTTAATTACATCCTCAACTATATCCCAAACTTTTTCATTTTTATTTTCAATCATTTTCTTAGCTGATTTAATATTGTGAATAATTTCTCTTTTTACTAATTCTCTAATAACATGTGGTTTAAATAACTCTAAAGCCATTTCTTTAGGAAGCCCACATTGATACATTTTTAAGCTTGGTCCTGCTACAATAACTGATCTACCTGAATAATCAACACGTCTTCCAAGTAAATGTTGACGAAAACGTCCTTGTTTACCTTTTAACATATTACTTAAAGATTTTAATGGTCTATTATTTGCTCCTGTTACATTTCTACCTCTTCTACCATTATCAAATAATGCATCTACAGCTTCTTGTAACATTCTCTTTTCATTACGAACGATAATAGAAGGAGCATTTAAATCAATTAATTTTTTTAATCGATTATTACGATTAATTACTCTTCTATATAAATCATTTAAATCACTAGTTGCAAAACGACCGCCATCTAATTGAATCATTGGTCTTAATTCTGGAGGCAAAACTGGAACTGCATCTAAAATAATCCATTCTGGTTTATTTCCTGATTGATAAAATGAATCTAAAACTTCTAATCTTTTTAGTAATCTTATTTTCTTTTGACCTTGAGCTTCAACTAATTCACTATTAATATCTTCAATTTCTTTTTGTAAATCTAATTCTTTTAATAATGTTTTAATCGCTTCAGCTCCCATACCAACTTGAAAACCTTCGCCATATTTTTCATAATAAGCATGATATTCACGATCTGATAAAGTTTGTTTCTTTTGTAAAGGAGTTATTCCTGCATCGATAACTACATAAGATACAAAATATAATACTTCTTCCAAATCTCTAGGTGACATATCTAATAACATACCCATTCTTGATGGAGTACCTTTAAAAAACCAAATATGAGAAACTGGAGTAGCAAGTTCAATGTGGCCCATTCTTTCTCTTCTAACTTTAGCTTTTGTTACTTCAACACCACATTTATCACAAATAATTCCTTTGTATCTGATTTTTTTATATTTTCCACAAGAACATTCGTAATCTTTACTTGGTCCAAAGATCTTTTCACAGAAAAGACCATCTCTTTCAGGTTTTAAAGTACGATAGTTAATAGTCTCTGGTTTTTTTATTTCTCCATGTGACCATTCTCTAATCTTTTCAGGTGAGGCAATGGCGATTTTTATAGCACTTAATTTATCTACATCAATCATTATTTTTCCCCCTCTCCATCTTCAAAAACATTATTGTTTCTATTTGATTTTTCATCGATATCTTCTATTTCTTCAATTGATAGCATCTGGGTTGTTTTATTATCTTCATCTTCTAATTGTTTTAATTCAACCTCTTCAAACTTATCATTAATAATAGAAATATCTAATCCTAAAGCTTGAAATTCTTTTATTAAAACTTTAAATGATTCTGGAATTCCAGCTTGATGAATTTCTTTTCCTTTAACAATTGCTTCATAAACTTTAACTCTACCCACAACATCATCAGATTTAACTGTTAAAATTTCTTGCAATACATTAGCAGCTCCATAAGCATATAGAGCCCACACTTCCATTTCTCCAAAACGTTGTCCACCAAATTGTGCTTTTCCACCTAATGGTTGTTGTGTTACTAATGAATATGGACCTGTAGAACGAGCATGAAGTTTATCGTCAACCATATGCATTAATTTAATCATATACATGACTCCAACACTAATTTTGCCATCAAATTTTTCTCCGGTTTTTCCATCATAAAGATCTGCCTTACCATCTGGAGACATTTTAGCTTTTTCCATCATAGCTTCTATTTCTTCATATTTTGCTCCATCAAAAGCAGGAGTCGCTACATGAAGACCTAATTTCTTAGCAGCCATACCTAAATGTAATTCTAATACTTGCCCTAAATTCATACGTGATGGAACTCCTAATGGATTTAATAAAATATCTACTGGTGTTCCATCTGGTAAATATGGCATATCTTCTTTTGGTAAAACCAATGAGATAACACCTTTGTTACCATGACGACCAGCCATTTTATCTCCAACACCTATTTTTCTCTTTTGCGCAATAAAAATTTTAACTGTTTTTAATACTCCTGATGGAATATCTTCGTTTTCTTTTTTAGTATAAACTTTAATATCACTAACAATACCATCTGCTCCATGAGCAACCCTTAAAGAAGTATCTCTAACTTCTCTGGTTTTTTCTCCAAAAATAGCATGTAATAATTTTTCTTCGCTTGTTAATTCTACCATACCTTTTGGAGTAACTTTACCAACTAAGATATCTCCTTCTTTAACTTCAGTTCCAACACGAACAATACCATCTATATCAAGATTTTTACGTGCTTCTTCTGAAACGTTTGGAATATCTCTAGTTATTTCTTCTGGACCTAATTTAGTATCACGACATTCTATGTCATAACTTTCAATTTTAATTGAAGTATATGCATCATCTAAAACTAATTGTTCATTTAAAATGATTGCGTCTTCATAGTTATATCCATTAAATGTCATAAATGCTACAACTACATTACGACCAACTGATATTTCACCTTTATCAACACTTGGACCATCAGTAATAATTTGTCCTTTGTTAATTTTATCTCCAATTTTAACGATTGGTCTTTGATGATAACAAGTAGCTGAATTTGATCTTTCAAAATTTGCTAAAGTATAAGTGACTTTACCGTCTTTTGTATTAATAACTATTTTTTTACCATCTACATAGTCAACGATTCCATCAACTTTAGAAATGATTACAGCTCCACTATCTATCGCTGCTACTGATTCTGTTCCTGTTGCAACAATAGGTGCTTCAGGTTGTAATAAAGGTAATGCTTGACGTTGCATGTTAGCACCCATAAGCGCTCTATTAGCATCATCATGTTCCAAGAAAGGAATACAACTTGTAATAACAGAAATAATTTGTTGTGGAGAAACATCAACATAGTTTACAGCCTCTGCATTTGTTGAGATAACTTCATCTTGATAACGTGCTGTAATATTATCTTCAATTATTTCATTGTTTTCATTAATTTTTACAGTTGCTGAAACAATAACATAATCATATTCTTCATCTGCTGTAAAATATTCAATCTTATCTGTAATTTTTTTGTTTTCTACTTTACGATACGGTGTCATAATGAAACCATAATCATTTATTTTTGCATAACCTGCAAGTGATGTAATCAATCCAATGTTTGGTCCTTCTGGAGATTCTACTGGACAGATTCTTCCGTAATGAGAAGCATTAACATCTCGAACTTCCATTCCAGCACGATCACGTGATAAACCTCCAGGTCCTAGAGCTGATAAACGACGTTTGTTTGTCATTTCAGACATTGGATTCACTTGATCCATAAATTGTGATAATTGACTACTTCCAAAAAACTCTTTTAATATAGCTGTTACTGGGCGAATGTTAATAAGAGTTTTAGGAGTTGCAGTAGTAAGGTCGATTGTTGTCATTCTTTCACGAATAACTCTTTCTACACGAGAAATACCAATTCTAAATTGATTTTGTAATAATTCTCCTACTTGTCTAATTCTTCTATTTGCCAAATGATCAATTTCATCAATTTTTCCAATTCCATCTAAAAGATTTAAATAGTATGAAATAGATGCATAAATATCTGCAATAGTTAATCTTTTACAATCTTCATTAATATTTACGCCAATTATTTTGATTGGTTTTGTACTATCAACCTTTGAATAAACCAAAATTGTTTGTACTTTATTGTGAGTATCTAAATCTTCATTAATCTTAACTTCTGTCGTTCCATATCCTGAATGAAGTAGAGGTTTAATTTGATCTAAAATTTCTCTTGTAATTAAAGTCCCTTTTTCAACAATGACTTTTTTGCCTTCTTTTATATCTTCAGCTAAAGTTGTGTTTAATAAACGATCACAAATATCTAATTTTTTATTAAATTTATAACGTCCTACTTTTGCTAAATCATATCTTAATTCATCAAAAAATTTTACTATTAATTGATTTTTTGCACTATCTAAAGTTGCTGGTTCTCCCGGTCTTAATCTTTCGTAAATTTCAATTAAAGCTTCTTCTTTATTTTTAGTCATATCTTTAGTAAGAGTATTCTTTATATATTCATTATCTCCAAATAGCTCAAGAATGTTTTCGTCAGAAGATAAACCTAATGCTCTTAAAAAAGTTGTAATATAAACTTTTCTTGAACGGTCAATTCTAACGTGTAAAATATCACGAGCATCTGTTTCATATTCTAACCAAGTACCTCTAGTTGGAATAAGTTCTGAAGAAAAAACACTTTTACCATTCTTATCTATTTCTTTTTTAAAATAAACACTTGGAGAACGAAGTAATTGAGAAACAATTACTCTTTCTGCTCCATTAATAATAAAAGTTCCATTTTCTGTCATCAAAGGAATATCACCTAAGAAAACTTCTTGTTCTTTAACTTCTCCCGTTTCATTGTTTAAAAGACGTGCCTCCACTTTAAGTGGTGCGGCGTACGTCGCTTCTCGATCTTTGCTATCTTTTTTAGAATGTCTTGGTTTTTCAAAATGAAATTCACCAAAATCTAGGGATAACGTTCCGGAACATCCTTCTACTGGAAAGAAATCATGGAAAACTTCTTTTATTCCCTCGGTTATGAACCACTGATAAGATTTCGTCTGTATTTCTAATAAATCTTCCATTTTAACGATATTTTCTACCTTGGAAAAATCTACTCTTTCACGATAATCTCCGAACTTTTTTAACTTATAAGACATCTTTTCACCCCAATATCAAATTTTTCAAAGAACATGTTTATAAAAACATAGTACCAATTTAAGATTTTATCAAACAACAAGCTCTGTGTCAACAATTTTTACAACAAACAATAAAAAAACCTTTATCTTTTTTTACTATTGATAAATTATATTCTTTATCTAAATTTTTAATAATTGTTTTTGCGCCTTGTTCTCTTCTAATCACAAACCATAATTCTCCAGATTTTTTCAAATAATCTTTAGCTTGAAAAAGAAATTTGTTCACAACCTCTTTACCAGCTCTAATAGGAGGATTAGTAATAATGTAATCATATTTTTTCTTTATATTATTATAAACATCACTTTCAAAAATATTTACTTTCTCTTTAAATTTTTTTGTGTTTCTTTTTGCCAAATGTAATGCTCTAAGATTTACATCGACCATATCAATAATAGCCGTTGTTTTTTCTGCTATAACATAACCAACTACACCATATCCACATCCTAGATCTAAAACTTGACCTGTTATTGTTGATAAAGGTAGTACACTGATTAATAACTTCGTTCCATAATCTAACTTATTTTTAGAAAAAACACCATTGTCTGTAAACATCTGATATTTTTGATTAAGCAATTCAAATTCTATTATTTTTATGTCTGATTTTAAATCACTGTTTTCAAAATATTGATTCATATTTCTCCTTTTAAGGACAGTTAAAGCCTATATTAAATAAATCAATATAGGCTTTCCTTACTTTAAAATTATTTTAATTCTACTGTTGCGCCAGCTTCTTCAAGCTTAGCTTTAATTTCGTTTGCTTCATCAATCTTAGCATTTTCTTTAACATTTCCACCAGCATCTGCAATGTCTTTAGCTTCTTTAATACCTAATCCAGTAATTTCTCTAATTATTTTAATTACTTGCAATTTATTTGCACCTGCTGCTGTAATAACTACAGTTGCAGTTGTAGGTCCTTCTTCTACTGCTGCTGCTGGTGCTGCAGCTACTGCTACAGAACTCGGATCAACACCTAATTCTTCTTTCATTGCGTCTACTAATTCTTTAACTTCTAATAATGTCATTTCTTTTAATGCTTCGATAAATGTTTCTTTTGTTAATTTTGCCATTTTAATTTCCTCCTTATTTTTTATTATTAATTATTTTTTTGTTCACTGTACAAATTTAAACAGATAGATAAGTCTTTTACTATTTCCATCATTCCACCTGCTAACATATTTAACAAAGTTTCTCTTGATGGAATTGTTGCTAAATTATTAAGTTCTTCTAATGTTGATATCTTTCCTTCAATAATTCCGCCTTTAATAGTTAAAGTTTTATGTTCTTTAGCAAAATTTGTCAAAACTTTGATAGGATCAATCATTTCTTTCGAAATTGTTATAGCACTTGGACCTTCTAAAACATCTCCTAAATCTAATTTTAAATTTTCTAAAGCTCTTCTAACTAATGTATTTTTATAAATTTTTAATTCAGTATCTGATTCTTTTAGTTTTATTCTTAAAAGATTAGTTTCATCAACCGTTAAACCTCTATAATCTACAAATATAACAGAAGCAGAATTTTCTATTTTATCTTTGATAACAGAAACTACTTCTTGTTTTATTTCTAAAACTTTTTTACTAGGCATTTTGACACACCTCCTTTTTTATATAAAAAACCTTCGTAGACAATCTGCGAAGGTTAAAACATACTAGTCTTAATTCCCTCGGTAGGAATTCATTAAGCTTTCGCTCCTACTGTCTTTGGTTTTTAATTCTTTTTTAGTATACTATTTTTATTTTTATTTGTCAAAGGAATTTGAATCAATTTTAATTCCTGGACCCATTGTTGTAGAAATAACAATACTTTTTATATATATTCCTTTAGATGCTGTAGGTTTAATTTTTTTAATTAAATCCATAAAAGCATTTAAATTTTCTACTAATTTTTCTTCTGAAAAAGAAACTTTTCCAATAATTGTATGAACGATACCAAAACTATCTGTTTTGTATTCAATCATACCTTTTTTAACATCAGATACTGCTTTTTCAATATCGTTAGTTACTGTTCCTGTTTTAGGATTAGGCATTAACCCTTTAGGTCCTAAAACTTTACCTAATTTACCTAATAAAGGCATCATATCTGGAGTTGCAATGATTACATCAAAATCTAACCAGTTCTTTTTCTCGATTTTTTCTATTAAATCAAGATCTCCTACATAATCTGCTCCAGCTTTCTCAGCTTCTTTTGCTTTCTCACTTTTAGCTAAAACTAAAATTCTTTTTGTTTTTCCAGTTCCGTTAGGTAAAACAAAAGCACCTCTTAGTTGTTGATCAACTTTCTTTGTATCCAAATTTAATCTAACAGCTAATTCTACTGAAGAATCAAATTTAGTCAAAGCTGAATCTTTAGCTAACTTAATTGCATCTTCTGCTGAGTACAAAGTTTTTTTGTCAATTTTTTTTAATAATTCTTCGTATTTTTTACTTCTTTTTTTCATATTTTTATCTCCTTCTGTGGTCTTAACGGTTTCCCTCCCACTTTAAAAAACATTAATCTTCTTTGATTTCGATTCCCATGCTTTTAGCAGTACCTTCGATAATCTTAATAGCAGATTCAATATCATATGCATTTAAATCTACTGATTTTTTTTCAGCAATTTCACGAACTTGACTTTTAGTTACACTACCAACTGTTTCTTTTGAACAAGTTGCAGTTCCTTTTTTTACACCACTTGCTTTTTTTAATAAAAATGCTGCTGGTGAAGTTTTAATAATAAAAGAAAAAGAACGATCATCATAAACCGAAATTTCAACAGGAACTATATCTCCCATCATTTCTTTTGATTCATCATTAAATCTTGTACAAAATTCTTGTAAGTTTATTCCAGCTGGTCCAAGAACTGTTCCAACTGGAGGTGCTGATGTTGCACGACCTGCTTCAATTTGTAATTTTATTTTTTTAACGATTTCTTTAGCCACGAAAAACACCTCCTATTTATTTTTTTTCGCGAGTGGTTAAATGTATATATTTAATACTCCCACTTTATTTTTTTGTTATTTACATAACAAAGCACATTCATTTTAGCATTGTTTTTAATAGTTTGCAATCAAATTTTTAAATCTTTTCAACTTGCACTAATTCTACTTCAATAGTAGTTTCTTGCCCAAATAAATCAACTATAACTTTTAATCTTTGGTTTTCTTCGTCAATAAAGTCAATTCTTCCTTCCATTGAACTGAATGGACCAGATATCATCTTAACTTTATCACCAACATTTATTTCAGTACCTAATTGTAATCTACTCATTCCCATTTGTCCTAAAATACGATCAGCTTCAATTGGAGATAAAGGAATTGGTTTAGCACCTTTCCCACTCGAACCAATAAAACCTGTAACTCCTGGAGTATTACGAACTACATACCAAGCTTCATCAGACATAATCATTTCTATCAAAACATAACCTGGAAATAATTTTTTAGTTTTTTCTTTTTGAACTCCATCTTTTACTTCAATCTCAGTTTGTTCTGGAACTACTACTCTAAAAATATAGTCTTGCATATTTAAGGATTCTAAACGCATTTCTAATTTTTCTTTTACTTTATTTTCGTGACCAGAATAAGTATTAACTACATACCAGCGTTTTTCTTCCATCTAATTTAACACTTCCTTTAAAAAAACTATAATTATATTGATAAGAAAAAAATATAAAGCAAAAAAGAAACAAAAACTTAATACAGCAGAAGAATATTTTGCCATATCTTTTTTATTTGGCCATCTGATTTTTTTTACTTCTTTTTTTACGTTAAGAAAATAATCTTTAATCATTTTTTTCACTTCCAATTTTTCCAAAATAAAAACACCTACTTGTGTTTACAAATACAAAATAACATATTTGTATAGCAAAGTCAATGTTTTTAATAATTGTTTTTTAATTTGTTTTTTATTCTTTGAATCGTACTATCAATTGATTTATATGATTTATTCAATCTTTCAGCTATTTCTTTATATTCATAACCTTTTATTCGATAATTTAAAACTTGTACTTCTAAAGGAGATAATATTTTTTTAAGTTTATCGTTTATTTCTTTTTCTGTTTCATCTTTTATCATTTTTTCACTAGGATCTAATTCGTTTTTATTAAATAATTTTTCTAACAATGTTTTAGCTTCTTTAGAAAAATCATCATCAATTGAGATTGAATCATTTAAATTTTTGTGTTTTTGACGATTAGCCTTTTTTATAGAGGAACTAATTTGTCTTTCAATACATAAACTTGCGAAAGTTGAAAACTTAATATTTTTGTTTTCTTTAAAATCTTTAATTGCTTCATTTAAACCAATCATGCCTTCTTGAACCAAATCATTAATATCTAATCCTTTGGTTTTGCCAAAATTAATATATTTTTTAGCTTTTATTTCAACAATAGGCAAGTATTTTTTATATAGGACATCATATGCATCTTCATTTTTTTCACAAATCAAATATAAAAGTTCCGAATCATTATATTCTTTATATGATTTCATCTAACACCTACTCTCTTGATTTTTTTAATATTTCAAAAACAATAATTCCTGTGGCTACTGAAGCATTTAAACTGTTAATTTTACCAACCATTGGAATATTAACCATATAATCACATTCTTTTTCAACCAAATTACTTATACCTGAACCTTCATTACCTATAATTAAACAAATATTCATTTTATAATCTAAATCATAATAAGTTTGTTTCGTTTCCATTTTAGTTCCAACTGTCCAAAAACCTTTTTCTTTTAGTTTCTTCATTGTATTTACTATATTAGATACTAAACAAACTTTAATATTATCTAATGCACCCGAACTGACCTTCATAACTGTCGAATTAACTTGTGCGCTCCTTTTATTAGGAATAATAACCCCGTCTACTCCTGCTGCTTCACAAGTTCTAATAATTGCTCCTAAATTATGAGGATCTTCAATGTGATCAAGAATAACAAAAAAACTAGGAGTTTTTGCACTTTCAATTAAAGTTTCTAAATCATAGTATTTATAATCTTCGACATCAATTATTATACCCTGATTTAGGCCTGGAGCAAGATTGTTTATTTTTCTTATTGATTTAGTTTCATAACTAAATTTGTGTTTTCTTAAAAGAGTAATGATATTTTTATCATTAAAACTTTCAGATAAATAAATTTTTTTTATTTTTTGATTTCCTTCAATTATAGATATTGCACTATTTTTACCATAAATTAACATATTTCACCTACTATCTTTGAAATTATTTCTTCAATTCTTTGATAATTGTTTTCTAAATATAAACTTCCAAATAAAGATTCTAATCCTGTAGAAAGTTTGTGAGCTATAACATTAGTTTTTCTTCTACTTCCTTCTTTAGTGTTGCGTGCTCTTTTTATTATTTCTATTTCTTGTTCTGAAAAAAAGTTTTGATCAATCAATTCTTTTAGTTTATAAGCTTGAGCAGTTGCACTCACATATTTTTCAGAAGCTTCTTGTAATAATTTTACTTTTTGAATACCTTGAAATATTAAATACTTTCTGATTTCTAATTCGTATATTGCATCTCCAAGATACGCTAAAATTAAAGGGTTGATATTATTTGTTTTCATTAAATCACCTCATTTATTTTATCATAAATAAAACAAATTAAAAAGAAAAAAGCACTTACGTGCTTAAGGTAGTTTAATAGTATATTCACCATCTTTTGAATAAAGATATTTTTCTCTGGCATATTTTGCAACATAATCTGGATCACTTAATTTTTTCACTTCATTTTGCAAATAAATAGTCTTATCTTTTAAGGTGTTTAATTCTACAACTAATTCTGTTTCTTTTTGGTTTGAATTTTGAATTTGAATATATAATGATGCAACGTTAGAAACAAACAAAACAAAAACTATTAAAGTAATAATAGTAAATAATCTCAATCTTCTTTTTGTTGTCTTCGAAGCTTTATTACTCATTTATATCACCAAACCTTAATTAAAGTATAGCATTTTAAAATAAGTAAAGTAAAGTTCTTTAACACTTGTAGACAAAAAAAGAACCATTATTCTTCTTGTGGTTCTTCGTTACTTTCTGTTATACCGCTTTCTACTTTTTCGTATTCAGGTAAAATCGCATCTTCAAACATTTTTCTAGCTTCTGGAGTAACTGGATGAGCAATATCTCTATATCCACCTGTTGCTGTTTTACGACTAGGCATCGCTATAAATATTCCTTTATCTCCTTCAATTATTCTAATGTCATGAACTGCAAAACAATCATCAATTAAAATTGATGCGATTCCTCTCATGCGTGAATCTTCTTTTTCAATTTTTCTAACATTTACTGATGTGATTTTCATTAACTTTTCCTCCCAATTGTATAACTAATACAATTTGATTTTAACACTTTACTTTTATAAAATCAATGGTTTTATTATAAATTATTGGTGATGTCAATAAATTGTTCAATCGATAATTTTTCAGCTCGAACAGTTAAATCTAAATTATATTTTTTTAATGTTTCTTCAACTTTTATTAAATCATAGTTTTTTATGTTGTTTTTTAGTGTTTTTCTCTTTTGAACAAAAGCATCTTTTACAAATTTAAAAAATAATTTTTCATTATTAACTTCATATTTTATTGGTGTTTTTTCAAACTTAACAATTAAACTATCTACATTAGGTTTTGGGAAAAAAGCGTTTTTTGATACTAAAAACATTTTTTTTACTTCAAAATAGTATTTAATAAAAACTGTTAAAGACCCATATGCTTTGGTTCCGGGTTGAGCTGCCAATCTGTCTCCAACTTCTTTTTGAACCATTAACAACATTTTTTGCGGATTAAAATCAGATTCAATTATTTTAGTTATAATCGGTGTAGTTATATAATATGGGAGATTAGCAATAACATATTTTGTTTTGTTTTCATAAGGTTTTAAATCTTCTTTTAAATTTCTTTTTAAAAAATCATCATAAACAACGTTTAAATTAGAGTAATTATTAAATTTTTTATCTAAACCCTCTTTTAAACTATTGTCTATTTCATATCCTAACAAAGTAATTTTTTCTTTAATCAATTGTTCAGTTAAGTTACCTGTTCCTATTCCGATTTCAATAACTAATGAATTAGGCTCTATCTCTGCTATTTTTACAATTTTATTTAAAATATTGTTATCAATTAAAAAATTTTGCCCAAATTTTTTTTTAGGCCTTATTTGTTCCATTTTTACCTCTTCTTATTTAAAAAGATTGTTTTAACAATCTTTTTATCTTCCTATTCTCATTATTTCAAAAGTTAAATTTTTTTGTCTTCCTACAAATCTAGCTTCATCTTGAGTTGGAAAAAGTAAATCGATTACATTTCCACTGACACCGCGGTCTAAAACGATTGCATAAAAGGGTTTTGAAGAAATTCTTTTAGAATTAATTCTCAAGATTGTTCCCATTTTATATTTTGTAGAAGACGCTACAATTCTTACTTTTCCATATTCTTTATCATCATAATAAACATTACCATTCCTAGCATCATGTCCTCCAGCTGTTATTCCAATACATTTTGGACAATCCGGCCCATATCCAGTTAATTCTCCAACAAATGTTGCTAAAATCAATTTGTCAGAAACATCTTTTGGAAAAGAATTGTATTTTTTATTTTGAATTAAAATAGGAACGTTTTTTTCAATTTTTCCTATTGTTTTTATTTCAAAAGGCAAAACAAATGAAAAGACAATAATAAAAGAAAGAGCATATATTACTTTAGTTAATTTTAATAATTTTTCTTTCATAAAGTCACCTCTTTAATACTATTATTTTAGCATTTTTAGTTATTAAAGTCAAATAACTCTTTAGCATTCCGAGTTGTTTCCCTAGCTATTTCTTCAAGGGTTTTGTTTTTAATTTTGCTTAATTTTTCTGCAATAAATTTAATATTTGCTGACTCATTGATTTGCCCTCTATTTGGTTCTGGAGACAAATAAGGAGAATCTGTTTCTAAAACTATATGTTTAATTTCCACTTCTTTTATTTGATTTTTTAAATCACTGTTTTTAAAAGTTATTATTCCACCAATTCCTAATTTATAATTCAAAGAGATAATTTTTTTTGCAAATTCCAAATTAGATGAAAAACAATGAAAAACACCTTTTAAACTATATTTTTTAATAATTCTTAAAATATCCTCGTCAGCATCACGATTATGAATTACAATTGGTAATTTTAATTTTTCTGCTAATAATAACTGTTGCTCAAGAATTTCAATTTGTTTAACTGAATTATCTTTTATATAAAAATAATCCAACCCAATTTCGCCTATGCCAACCACTTTTGAATTTTTTGACATTTTTTCTAATTCAAAGAGATAATTTTCTGATAGATTAGCAATATTATTTGGATGAATACCAATAGTACAATAAATATTTGAATATTTATTTGAAAGATCTATAACTTTTTTACTAGATTCTAAATCTACTCCTGATATTATTAACTTTTCTACATCGTTTTTCTGAGCATTTTCTAAATATTTAATAACTTCTTTTTCATTTAGTTCATCAATATGACAATGAGTATCTATAAACATAATTTTTTCTCCTATAAAAAAATTATACCATTTCTAGGTATAATTTTTTATTTTTTTTCAATTCTCATAAATAAAGGTTCTATCTCTTTTGTTTTGTTTGTATTATTTAAATAACCAAACTTTTCAATTGTATCTAAACCACTTTCTTTTAGTCCAAAAATATCTAATATTTTTTGGGAAGTTTTTGGCATATATGGCTGTAATAAAACGCCAATAAAACGAATTGATTCTAACAAATTATACATAGTAGTTTGTAAATCTTCTTTTTTTGCTTCTTCCTTTGCTAGTAACCATGGTGTTTTTTCATCTATATACTTATTACATCTTCTTGATAAATTCATAATTTCTGACAAACTGTCACCAACATGTAAAGTGTTCATTTTTTGTTTTACTAAATCTTTTGTTTTTAGTGCACAATCAATTAAATCTTTATCAATTTTATCTGTGTTTTTGGCTTCGAAAATTTGCCCATTAAAATATTTCAAATTCATTGCAATTGTCCGATTAATTAAATTCCCTAAATTATTAGCTAAATCAGAATTAACTTTTTCTCTTATTAAATCTTCTGAAATTAATCCATCATTAGCATAAGGCATCTCACTCAATAAATAATAGCGTAATGCTTCGACGCCAAAGATTTCAACTAATTCATCAGCATAATTTAAAGATCCTTTAGATTTGCTAATTTTTCCTTCATTATTAACATACCACGAATGGGCATATATTTTTTTAGGAAGTTCTAACCCTAATGACATCAAAATTACTGGCCAATATATCATATGAAATCTTAAAATATCTTTACCTAACACATGTAAATCGGCAGGCCATAATTTTAAAAATTTTGAATCATCTTGATTTTTTGGATCATAACCTATAAAATTTATATAATTTGTTAAAGCATCAATCCAAACATATATAACATGATTTTCTTCGATTGGTACCGGTATGCCCCATTTAAAAGAACTTCTTGAAACACATAAATCTTGTAATCCTGGTTTTATAAAATTATTATAAATTTCGTTTTTACGACTAATAGGTTCAATAAAATCCGGGTGTTCATCATAATGTTTTTTTAATTTATCAACATATTTTGATAATTTTAAAAAATAGGCATCTTCTGAAACAGAAGTAACTTCTCTTCCACAGTCTGGACATTTTCCATCTATTAATTGACTATTAGTAAAAAAA
Source organism: Mollicutes bacterium (assembly GCA_012513875.1). Lineage (GTDB taxonomy): Bacteria > Bacillota_I > Bacilli_A > RF39 > UBA660 > JAAZBI01. The sequence continues at coordinate 11,337 of JAAZBI010000064.1, read as the reverse complement.
GATTCACATGGAATGCAATATAACCCTTCATATTTACCTTTATATATGTCTCCATTGTTCAACATTTTTTTAAAAATTCGTTTTACTGTTTCTTTGTGTTCAGGATTTGTTGTTCTAACAAATGAAGTATAAGACGAATCCATTAAATCCCAAATTTCTTTTACTTTTAAAGCTATTTCATCAACATATTCTTGTGGACTTTGATTGTTTTCTTCTGCTTTTTTTTCTATTTTTAAACCATGTTCATCCGTTCCGGTTTGAAAATAAACATCATAACCTTCTTGTCTTTTAAATCGTGCAATAGCATCTGCTAAAACAACTTCATAAGTATTCCCAATGTGCGGCTTAGCAGATGCATAAACGATTGATGTCGTAATATAATACTTGCCTTTATTCATTTTTTTCCTCCTTATCTGTACTTCCAAATCCTCCATTTCTCCTATCATTAATTGATTCTTCATCTGATACAGTTAAATAATTTAATAAAATACCTTGGACAAAACCTTTACCTTGTTCTAATTCAACTATTTCTGAACCCTCATTTTTAATAAAAGCTATAATATGTCCTTCGTTTTCTTCGTTATTATAATAGTCAGCATCAATAATACCAACTTGATTGCACATTCGCATGTTATATTTTATTCCCAAACTACTTCTAACTACAATACTTAAAAATTCATTAGCTTCTAAACAAACTTTTATTCCTGTTGGAATTTTTATTGTTTCATTTGGTTTTATAATTAAATTAAAAGGAAGAAAAAAATCATAACCAGCTGATGATATTGTTTTTCTTTTGGGAATTTTTATTGTATCATATTCAACATCATTAGAAAAATCCTTTTGAAATTGTTGATAACTTATTTTTTCAAAACTTCTCATCTTTTTCTCCTTCTTAATTGTATTTATTCATTAAATTATTAAAATCTTCTTTTAAATAATCAAAGATAATGTTTTTTACTATTACAATTATCTTTTCTATTTCCTCGTTTTCTTTTTTCGAAAATTTTTCTAAGACGAATTTTTCAGCTGAAATTAATTTGCCGTTGTTAGTGCCGATTTTGATTCTTTTATATTCAGGACTTCCAATCGTTTCCTCTATATTTTTTAAACCATTATGTCCTCCAGAACTGCCTTGTGGTTTGATTCTTATTTTTCCAATCGGCAAATCTATATCATCACTAATAATTAAAATTTCTTCTGTTTTAACTTTAAAATAATCAACAAAGTTTTTAACAACTATACCAGATAAATTCATATAACTTTGTGGTTTTAAAAATATAATTTTCTCCGTTTCTGTTTCTATTTCAAAATATAAACCTTGTTTTTTTTGTTTGTATTTTTTTACACCATAAAAATCAGCGACAGAATCGATTACTCTAAAACCAACATTATGTCTTGTTTTTTCATATGATTTACCAGGATTTCCTAAACCAACAACTAATTTCATTTAATCACTTCCTATTAAGATATTTTTTATATAAATCATTACGATCAATCTTGTTTTTTTTAGAAACTTTACCAATTGCTTGATTTTTAGTATATCCTTCTTCTATTAAATCTTCAATATCTATAAAAACATCTTTGTTTTCAGCATAATTTTGTTTGTTTCCTTCAATAACAAGAACAAATTCACCTTTTGCTTCTAAATCAATGAAATCTTCAATGTTACCGCGATAAATTTCTTCAAATTTTTTTGATATTTCTCTAGATATAGAAATTTTCCTGTTTCCCCAAATATTTAATAATGATTGCATTGTTTTTTTTATTCTATGAGGTGATTCATAAAAAATTATAGTTGTTTTTAATTCTTTTAATTCTAAAAGTTCTTTTTCCCTTTTAGTTTTTTTATTATCTAAGAATCCATAAAATAAAAAAGGAGAAGGTTCAATTCCAGAAACAATAAGAGCTGGAATTAAAGCTGTAGGTCCAGGCAATCCAACTACATTATATCCTTTTTCAATAACATATTGCACTCCTTTGTATCCTGGATCACTGATAATTGGTGTTCCTCTGTCTGTTACAATCGCAATATTTTTACCCTTTTCTAAATAATCTACCATTAGTTGTTTTGTTTGTTCTTCATTATGATCATGCGACGCAATCAATTTTTTCTTAATATCAAAATGATTGAGCAAAGTTAAAGTTACTCTAGTATCTTCACAAAAAATAACATCAGTTTCTTTTAAAATATTTAAGCTTCTAATAGTTATATCTTCTAAATTACCAATTGGAGTGGGAACTAAATACAACGTAGGAGTTCCATTATAACTTTTTTGATTCATTTAAACTCCTCCAATCTTTTTATTTGATTATTTCTATTATTTCATTATTCTCTAATTGTACTTTATATGCTTGTTTTAAAACATTGATAGCTATTACTTTTCCTTTTCCTTCTTTCACTTTAACAAATTCTCCAATAGAAGGTAATTCTTTTTTTAAATCTGAATAAAGATCATTTTCATAAGTCAAGCAACATAATAATCTTCCACAAGCACCGTTAATTTTTGTGGGATTCAATGCAATGTTTTGATTTTTAGCCATATTTATAGAAACATTATCAAACTCAGTTAAAAATTTAGAACAGCATAATTCTCTTCCACAGACACCTAATCCACCCACATTTTTCGCTTTATCTCTAATTCCAATTTGCCTTAATTCAATTCTTGTTTTATATATTTTTGCTATTTCTTTTACTAATTCTCTAAAATCAACTCTATTTTCAGAAACAAAATGAAACATTAATTGTCTTTTATCAAGAGTAAACTCGGCATCAACTATTTTCATATCTAATTTTAGATTAGCTATTAATTTTTCAACTTTATTAATTGCTTTTTTTGAATCTTCTTTATTTTGGATTTGAGTGTTTTCATCTTCTTCTTTTGCTATTCTATAAATACTTTTTAATGGTAATTTTAATTTACTCTTTGGAAGCTCAATGTTTTCTTGAACAACAGTTCCGATTTGTAATCCTCGATCCGTTTCAACAATAATTCTATCATTCTTTTGATATTTTGAATTGTTATTTGGTGAAAAATAATATATTCTCGAACCTTTTTCAAAAACTATCCCTACTACTTCTATCATTTTTTGTCCTCCCGATTAAATTCTATTAAAATTTTATCTATAATTAAATTTAAATTTAAATTATTTTTGATTTTTTCTTTAATCGAAGATAAAATCATTATTTTGTTTAATATGTTTTCTTTTATTTTGTTTTTTGATATAAGTTTTAACTTATCAATATGATTTGGAAAATACTCGATTGTATTATTATAAAGAATATTTAAAACATCTTTATAAATATAAATTAAAATTGTTATTCCTACTTGATAATTTTCTTTAGGAAAATCAATATCATGCCAATATTTATTTATTTCTGGATAAACATTTAATCCTTCTATTTCATATTTTATAATGAAATCAAACATTTTTTCAATCTTCAAATCTATATTATCATCTAAATTTAAATTTTCAAAAATATTTGATAAACTAACAGCATTTTTTAATTTAATGATTTGACAACGAGAAACAATTGTTGTCAAAACTTTGTTTAACGCATTAGTCGTTAAAATACCTGTTATATTCTCTTCTGGTTCTTCTAAAAGTTTTAACATGCTGTTTCCTGCGTGAATATTTAATTGGTCACAAGATTTTATGATATATGTCCTTTTTGATTTGGTCAAAGATTTAGTTATAAACTGATTTTTCAAATTTACTATTTGTTCTTTTTTTATCCAAAGTCCATCAGGCTCAATAACTATTATATTTGTTTCGTCCTTTTTAACAAGTTTTTTTGCTAAAGAAACAGCAAAATCATTTGCTGTTTTTATATCTTCGCAACAAATTATATAAGCGTGACTAATATGATCTTTTTCTATTTGTTCTTTTAAAAGCACACAAATTTGTTGCTTATTAGTGTTTATATTATCAAACATAGTCAGCACCTCGTTTATTTAAATTTCTTTACGATTATAAAAAGCAGTTTCTAGTGTTAATGGATCAATATATTCCATGGCTGCTCCCATAGGAATACCCTGAGCAATTTTAGAAACAATAACAGTTGAATTGTTTTCCAAACATTTTTTAATGTACATAGCTGTTGTTTCACCCTCAAGAGAAGGTTTTATAGCAATTATTATTTCCTTTATTTCTTCATTTTTAATTCTTTCTAATAATTTATTGATATCTATATCATCTGGTCCAATACCTTCAATCGGAGAAATTAACTTATCAAAAACATGATATTTACCAGAAAATATTTTGTTTTTTTCAAATAAAATAATACTTCTAATATCTTCTACAATACATAGTCTTTGATTATCTCTACTTTTATCCTTGCAAATTTCGCAAAGCTCGTTTTCAGAAATATTGTTACACGTTTTACATCTTCTAATTTTGGTTTTAACATCAATAAAAGATTTTGCAAAATAATCAAGTTTTTCTTTTTCAAAATCTAAGGTTGATAAAGCCATTCTTTCTGCTGTTTTTTCTCCTACACCAGGCAAATCTTTGAAGCAATCAATTAAATCATTAATACTTTTTGGATAATTCATTATAATAGCCCCGACATTCCTGATCCATATTTGCCTAATTTTTCTTCTGTTTCTTTATCAACTTTAGTAATTGCATCTTTCAAAGCTAAAGCAATTACATCTTCTAACATTTCTACGTCTTCTTCATCTGATATTTTTAAACTTTTGTCAATTGTAACTTTTATTATTTCTTTTTTGCCATTTATTTCAATTTCTAAATAAGAATATTTCCCGGGAAATATTTTTTGATTAATTTCTTCTTTAGATTTTAAAATGTCACTTTGCATTTTTTGTGCTTGTTTAATCATTAATTGCATGTTCATTTTTTACACCTCTTTACTTAATTTCTATTATTTCATCACCAAACATCGAAATTGCTTTTGCCAATTCTTTGACTTCTTTTTTTGGTTTTATAATTTCTTCTTTTTCTTCTAAAATTTTTATTCTTTCGTTATTTTTTAGTTTATCTAAATAAAAGCTTCTAATTATTTTCCAATTTTCTTCTGAAACATTAATAACTCTATATTTAGTTTTTAAAATGTTTTTTACTAATTTTTCAATATCTTCAATAACGTTGTCCGCTTTTTCAACTAGACCATTATATTTATAAACATATATTATATCATTTTCTCCTACACAAGATACATAACCATCACATAAGAGAGCTGCTATATTTTTGAAATCTTTATTTACTAAAAAAGTTGACATTTGTTCAAAACTTTTTTTAATTTCTTTTAATTTTGTTTTATCAGCTTTAGATATAGCATTATTAATCAATATTTTTTTGTTATCTTCAATTTTTACCTTTGGTAAATCTTTATCTGTTTCTACTAATTTCTCGTTTTTTTCAACTATCGTTTCTTTATTTTGTTTTTCTTTAGATATCTCAACTACAATTGTTTTTCTTTCACTGTCTTCAAAAATATTAACTAATCTTAAAATTGCTATTTCAAAAATCAGTTTTGGTGTAGAAGAAGTTTTATAATTATTCATTGCTTCTAAAAAAATATTTATGCTTTCATTTATTAATTCTTCATCAAGTTCATCAAGTTGAAAATATAAAGAAATATCATATTTAGAATATTCTAAAAAATATTTTGGTGCTTTTTTATAAAAAAGCATGTCTTTTAAGAAAATAGCAATCTCTTGTGTGATTTTTTCAAAATCTTTTCCTTCTTGATTTATTTCTTTAATTTGTTTAAAAATTTCTGACGTTTTGTTTTCAAAAACATTTCTAATTAATGTTGATATTTCTTTCACATTAGTAAGCGCAAACAAACTTTCTACATTGTTTTCAGTAATTATACTTTCGGAAATTGAAGAAACTTGTTCTAAAAAACCAATTGCATCTCTTAAACCACCATTAGCATTTATAGCTAAAGCTTCTAAAGCTTCGTCTTCTATTTTTATTTTTTCTTTCGTAGAAATCAATTTTAATTGTTTTGATATTTCTTTTTCGCTGATTTTTTTAAAATTAAAATTTTGACAACGAGAAATAACAGTTAATGGTACTTTATGAATTTCTGTTGTTGCTAAAATAAAAATAATGTTTTTTGGCGGTTCTTCTAATGTCTTTAACAACGCATTAAAAGCACCTGTAGAAAGCATATGAACTTCATCAATAATATATACCTTATAATTACAAACAGTTGGTACAAGGTTTATTTTACTTTTCAATTCTCTTATTTCATCTACACCATTATTAGATGCGGCATCAATTTCAATAATATCTGTAACTTCTTCTTTTGATATAGATAAACAAACTTCACACTTGTTACAAGGAGAACCGTTTTTATTATTTAAGCAATTAACTGCTTTTGCAAATATTTTAGCTAAACTGGTTTTTCCTGTCCCTCTAGGTCCATTAAACAAATATGCATGGCCAATCTTTCCTTCTTTTATTGAGTTTTGTAAAGTACAAACAATTTCTTTTTGCCCAACTACTTCTTCAAAATTTTCAGGACGATATTTTCGATATAAAGCTTTATAATTCATTCTGTCACCTACTCACTTATTTTATTATAACACTTATTTTATTAATTATAAATGTCATTTTTTTCTTTTAGATTTAAAAAATTCCTTTATTATATTTTCACAACAATCATTAGGCTTATATTCAAAATCTAACAATTTATCCTGATCAATATTATTCATTTGTTTAGATCCAAAATAAACTTTTTTTATTCTCGCTTGTTTTAATATTTCTGTACACATTTTACATGGTTCTAAAGTTACATAAAGTTCACAATTATCAAAACGCCAATCTTTAATTTTTTTGCTTCCTTTTTGAAGAACTAAAACTTCGGCGTGAGCTAAAACGTTTCTGGTTTTTTCTCTTTTATTAAAAGCTTTTGCAATTATTTTATTATTTAATACTAAAACCGCTCCTATTGGAACTTCATTTTTTTTACTAGCTTTTTCTGCTTGTTTTAGAGCCTCCAACATATAATTTTTCATTTTACACCTCATAAAAAAATGGTACACACAAAAGGAGGACGACGAGGCTGCTTTCTTCCGAATCTGACCTGATTACATCACTTTTGTTGTACCAAATACAATATACCTTATTTTTTTGATAATATCAATTATTATAAAAATATTTCCCGGGAAATATTTTTGTTAGCAGAAAGAAAACAAATAATTTTTATTATTAATATATTAATTTGTTATAGCGGTGATGTTCCACGTGGAACATTAATTTTTGTTAATTATCTTTTTATGTTTCACGTGGAACATAAAAAGAAGACTACTCGTCTTCTTCTGTTTCTATTTCTTCTTTCGTTTTTGAAACGTTAAATGCTGCCGACACTTTTTGATTTTCTTTTAAGCTAATCAATCTAACCCCTTGTGTAACTCTGCTCATGGTTGAGATTTGAGAAACGGGGAGTTTAATGATCATACCATTATCACTTATAATAATAAGTTCTTCTTCATCATCAACAATTTTAAAAGATATAATCTTACCATTTTTTTCTGTTGTATTTAATGTTTTAACTCCTTTGCTTCCTCTGTGAGTAACTCGGTATTCTTCCACTTTTGTTCTTTTCCCATACCCTTTTTCTGTTACTACTAAAACCTCTTTGTCTGGAATAGCTATTTCAATTCCAACACATTCAGCATCTCCTAAGTTTATTCCTCTAACTCCTCCAGCATTTCTTCCCATTGTTCTTATTTCTTCTTCGCCAAAGCATACCATTCTTCCAGATGAAGAAGCTAACATTATGTTATTTCCTTTAACAATTTCTCTTACTCCTATTAGTTCGTCATCTTCTTTCAACGAAATTGCTATTTTACCAGTAACTCTTATGCTCTCAAATTCTATTAAATTAGTTTTTTTAATGTTACCTTTTTTAGTTGCAAAAACAAGACTTCCATTTAAATCTGATGGTGATATAGCTAAAATTGAATTAATAACTTCATCTTTTTCAATTGGAAGCAAGTTTATAATAGGCAATCCTTTTGCTTGTCTACTATATTGTGGGATTTCGTAACCCTTAACTCTATAAACTTTCCCTTTGTTCGTGAAAAACAAAACATAGTCGTGAGTAGATAAGGTTATTAGGTTTTGTACGAAATCTTCTTCATTAGTACTCATTCCTTTAACTCCTACTCCTCCTTTGTTTTGAATTCGATATGTATCTGAAGTTATTCTTTTTATATAACCTTTATTAGTTAAAGTTATTATAATTTCTTCTGTTGGAATCAAAGCCTCATCTTCTATAAAGTCAATTGCAGTCATATCAATTTTTGTTTTTCTTTCATCATTGTATTTTGATTTTATTTCTAAAAGTTCTTCTTTGATTATTTGATAAACTCTTTCGCTATTTGCTAATATTTCTTTATATTCAGCTATCAATTTTAATAATTCTGCTAATTCTGATTCTATTTTAGTTCTTTCAAGTCCTGTTAACCTTCTTAGTTTCATTTCTAATATAGCGTCGGATTGAATTTCTGTTAAGTTAAATTTTTCACCCAATTGTTTTTTGGCGTGACTTTCGTCTTTTGCTTCTTTAATTATTTTTATAACTGCATCAATATTATCTAAAGCAATTTTTAAGCCATCTAAAATGTGTGCTCTATTTTCACTTTTTTCTAAATCAAAAATTGTTCTTTTAGTAATTACTTCATATTGAAATTCAACATATTTACTGATTATTTCTTTTAAATTTAACACTTTTGGTTCGCCATTTGATAACGCTAATAAATTTATACCAAAGTTACTTTGCAATGGTGTCTGTTTATATAAATTATTTAATATAACGTTTGCATTAGCATCTTTTTTTAATTCAACCACAATTCTTGTTCCTGTTTTTAAACTAGTTTCATCTCTTAAATCACTGATTCCTTCGATTGCTTTTTCTCTAACTAAATCTGCAATTTTTGTAATTAACATAGCTTTATTAACTTGATATGGCAAAGACGTCACTATTATTCTTTGACGATTATCCTTTTCTTCAACTATTGCTTCTGCTCTTATAGTTATTGATCCTTTACCAGTTTCATAAGCTTTTTTTATTCCGGAATTGCCTAAAATACAAGCTCCCGTAGGAAAATCTGGGCCTTTTATATAATTCATCAATTCAAAAACACTAATTTCTGGATTGTCTATATAATTAAGACACCCATCGATAACTTCTCCTAAATTATGAGGAGGAATATTTGTTGCCATTCCAACAGCTATACCCATCGTACCATTAACTAAAATGTTTGGAAAACGACTTGGTAAAACAACTGGTTCTTTTCTTTGACCATCATAATTTGTCGTAAAATCTACAGTGTTTTTATTGATATCTCTGACCATTTCTAATGATATTTTCCCTAATCTCGATTCTGTATAACGTTGATGTGCTGCTGAATCACCATCAACTGAACCAAAATTACCATGACCATCAACTAAAGGATAACGATAATTAAAATCTTGAGCCATTCTAACCATACTATCATATACAGATGAGTCTCCATGAGGATGATAATGTGCTAACACGTTACCTACAGTATTAGCGCTTTTCACATATTTTTTTTCCGGAGTGAAACCTTCTTCAAACATCGTATATAAAATTCTACGATGAACTGGTTTTAAACCATCCCTAACATCAGGAAGAGCTCTCGAAACGATTACGCTCATTGAATAACTTAAAAAAGCTGATTCCATTTTATCTGATATGTTTACTTCTATTAATTTGTCTGCTTCGTTCATTTTATCCTCCTATATATCTAAATCTTTAACAAATAAAGCGTTTTCCTCTATAAAATTTCTACGAGGTTCTACATCTTCTCCCATAAGAATTGAAAAAACCTGATCTGCTCTTATAGCATCTTCAATATTTACTTTTATTAAATATCTATTTTCAATATCCATTGTTGTTTCATTTAATTCTTCAGGATTCATTTCTCCTAAACCTTTATTTCTTGAAACGTTTAATTTGGCTCCTTCTGGGTATTTTTTAACAATTTCCTCTAATTCTTTATCTCCTAAAGCATATTCTTTGTTTTTGCCGTATTCAATAGAATATAATGGCGGTTGTGCTATATAAATGTATCCTTTTTCAATTAAAGTTCTAAAAAAGCGGTAAAAGAATGTTAATAATAATGTTGTAATATGAGCTCCATCAACATCTGCGTCTGTCATTATGATGATTTTATGATAACGTATTTTTTCAATATCAAATTCATCACCAATCCCAGTTCCTATTGCAGTAATTAAAGATCTGATTTCATTGTTTCCTAGAATCTTATCTAATCTAGCTTTTTCAACATTTAAAATTTTTCCTTTTAATGGTAAAATTGCTTGAGTTTTAGAATCTCTTCCACCTTTTGCACTTCCTCCAGCCGAATCTCCCTCAACTATAAATAGCTCAGAAACGCTTGCGTCTTTTGAAGAACAATCGGCTAATTTACCAGGTAAACTAGATATTTCCAATGCGCTTTTTCTTCTTGTTAATTCACGAGCTTTTTTAGCTGCTAATCTAGCTTTGGCCGCAGTAAAAATCTTTTCCATGATTTTTTTTGATTCATCCGGATTTTCTAACAGAAATCTTTCAAAACCTTTTGCAAAAAGATTGTCACTGATTTTTCTAACTTCAATATTACCTAATTTTGTTTTAGTTTGACCTTCAAATTGAGGATTAGGATGTTTAACAGAAATTATCATTGTTAAACCTTCTCTAATATCATCACTTGTAAAAGCTTCATCATTTGTTTTTAAAAAGTTACTTTTTTTAGCGTAATTGTTAACAATTCTCGTTAAAGCTCTTTTTACACCTTCATCATGGGTTCCTCCTTCATAAGTGTTAATATTATTAACAAAAGAATAAACATTCGCAACATAACCATTGTTATATTGTAAAGCTATTTCTAATTCGATATCATCTTCTGAACCTTCAAAGTAAATAACCTCTTTATTAACTGTTTCTTTATTTTTATTTAAAAGTGAAACATATTCTGCAATTCCACCTTGATAAACAAAATTCTCTGACTTCTTGTTTTCTCGATTATCTGTTAATACAAATTTTATTCCTTTATTTAAAAAAGCAAGTTCTCTAATTCTAACTCTTAAAATATCATACTCATATTCAGTTGTTTCCTCAAAAACACTAGGATCAGCTTTAAACGATACTATCGTTCCAGAAATTTCTTCCGAACATTCACCAATAATTTTTAAAGGTTCAACTGATTTTCCACCACACTCAAATCTTTGAAAATATTTTTTACCATTTAAGCAAATGTTTACTTCTAAAAATTCACTAAGTGCATTTACTACAGATGCCCCAACACCATGTAAACCACCAGAAACCTTATATCCTCC
>JAAZBI010000081.1 GCA_012513875.1 Mollicutes bacterium | reverse complement strand
GTACCGATCCACAGCCTTCGTCAGAGAGAAGAAAAGCTTGCCCGACTCCAGCGTCAGCTCGCCAAGAAGAAAAAAGGAAGCAAAAACGCTAAAAAAATCAAGCGGAAGATCCAGAAGTGCCATATGAAAATTGCTAACATCCGAAACGATCACCTGCACAAGACAACAACCATGCTCTGCAAAAACCACGCAGTCATCGTAGTTGAAGATCTGCAGGTGAAGAAAATGAGCCGTTCAGCCAAGGGTACAACCGAATGCCCCGGCACGAATGTCAAGACAAAATCCGAACTGAACAAGTCGATTCTCGATCAAGGCTGGGGTGAGTTTGTACGACAACTCACCTACAAGCAGAAGTGGAAGGGCGGGCACGTCATTTTGATTGCGCCTCATTACACCAGTCAGCGTTGTCATTGCTGTGGACACACCGCAAAAGAAAACCGAACCTCGCAAGCGAGATTCTGCTGTACAGCCTGTGGACACAGTGAGAATGCCGATGTGAACGCGGCCAAGAACATAGAAGCGGCAGGGCGTGCCGTGTTAGCCTGTGGAGAGATGGCAATAGCCGTCTCGGTGAATCAGGAACCCTCCAAAGCGATTCAGGCGTTTGCCTGAACGCAGTAGGAATCCCCTTTCTTCAGGGAGGGGAGGATGTCAACAAGTCACCCGTCGACTGCCGAAAGCACAGCGGGAGGACGTGGCTATGGAGCTTCGAGAACTCATCAGCGATATGGCTGACGAAAAGGGCAGCGTCGAATCAGCGCTGATCGCCCTGGGCGACCCGGCAGAATTTGCTAAAAAGTATAGCGGAGAAAGCAATTTTCTGATTGGGCCGACGTATTACGCAACGTACTTGACCGTATTGAAAATCGCACTCATGTGCACGGCGATTTCGGTGTTTGTCATTGTGCTACTTCAGGCCTTGTTCGAAGGCTACTCTGCCAGCGACATTGCCGACCTTTCGGACGGCATCCGAGTCGGAGCGCGGGCCTTTTCGCAAGGGCTCGGCAGCATGATCAGCTCGGTCATCGGCGTATTTGGGAGCGTCACGCTGGTGTTTGCCATCATGGAGCGCCAGAAGGTCGACCTCGACGAAGCCAAAGAGAAGGCATGGACGACGGCGGATCTTGCCGACAAGCCGACCGGCGAAAAAAGCGTGTGGACACCGGCAAAGCTCACTGCTGTCCCATCGAAAAAAGCACTCGTTCCGAGAAGCGACAGCATCGTCGACATCGTGTTTTCGATCATCTTTGCGGCGCTAATCATCTTTGCACCACAGCTCATGGGCATCACATGGTTCAAAGACGATGTTATCGAGACCATCCCGATTTTCAATCTAGACAAATGGAACATTATTCTGCCGTTTCTTTTAATCAGCTTGGCGATTGGCCTGGCGGATGCCATCTTGAAGCTCATCATCGGACGTTACAATATCAAGGTCATGGTGAGTACAATTGTCACAGGCGTTTCGCAAGTAGCAATTGCCATCATCGTATTGAAGTTTTTGCCGGTCTGGAATCCGGACTTCGGCCGAGGGTTGCAACAGTTTTTGGACGAAAATCCAAGCGATTTCGTCTGCGCGACCTGTTTTGACGGGATCGGGTTTTCGAATATTCTATTGACCTTCATCATCATATTTACCGCCATCGATATTGCCGTAACCGTTTACAAGACAATACGGTACGGCAGCGAAGCAGAGAAGGCGGAACAAGGATTGCAAAATCAATGAAAATCCTTCAGAATACTGAGGCAACAGAAATGAGCAAATACGAGCCGTTGTGGCACCATCTCGAAAAAGACCGTCGCGAGCATTTTCGCATGAGTTTTGACGACAAAGCATCGGTTCTGGGATTTGATTTCCGATCGACCACTCGTTTTTGAACGCGAAAAAGGAAGCCAAAGCCATCGGCTACACCGTCGGCAAAATATCGCTCAAGGAACAGTTTGTGACATTCAAAAAACTGGAGGAGGCCCAACCATGAAGCCACAGAGTATTTTTGACAGGATTGTTGATGCACTGCAGCCCGACGGCACGTTGCCGAGAGATTTTGAATTGGCGCAATCGGAGACTGCCGAGATAGAGGGTGGGAGCGTGCGCGTGGGCGCGAATGTTAGCGAATCGGAACCTGCGGCAGAGTCAGCGGCCGATCCAAACAACCCCGGCACCGTCGGCACCGCTGGCGACCCGGGTGCCTCACAAGATACCGGCTTCCCGAAAGTTGTTCGTTTCGCAAACGGCGCAGAAGACGGTATACGCATCTACCACTTCGGCGTCACCGAAGCTCCCGATATTGCGGCAGAAGTATCGAAGATCATCCGTAAAGACGTCAAAAAACACGGCACCAAGCCGAACCCTCGACTAATCGAACTCGTCCGGACTCACACGGCACTCAGTCTGGTCGATCATCTCATACAGGACATCAGCGGCAACAGCCGCGGCATTATCCTAGCAAACTTTGCCGCATACGCGTGCCGCCTGGCGTTTGAATCTACGGACAAAGAGCTCGTCAAACTGGGCGTCGCCTTGCTGGGCATCATGGAAACCGAGGGTGAAGAAGAAATCACCCAAAGTCTATTGACACTTGCCGCATGCGACGAATTCACACTATACGTCGTGACCGCGCTCATGAATCGCTCAGATACAGACGAACTCCTCTGGCAAATCGCGAAAAACGTTTGCGGCTGGGGCAAAATCCACGCAGTCGACCGCCTAGAGCCTTCGACCGAAGACATCCGCAACTGGATCCTTCGCGACGGATTAAGCAATGACGTACTCGACGCCTATCTCGCCCTGACCGTGGCCGAAAAAGGCGGACTCATCGACGTCCTTCGCAAAGACACCATCGACGAAGAGCTATTTTCGAGCATCCTCGCTATCGTTGACGCGCTCATAGACGAAGGCCCGGTGGCCGGCATTTCGATGTACGAAAACGCCGAAGAAGCGCTGGAGCAATTCATGCGGCACGTAGAATCGCGCCCCGGGGCACCTGAAATCCGGAGCATACTGACCCGCCTTCTTGAAGTGCTCGAAAATCCGGGCGAGCTCAAGCTTGCACCGGAAGTGACGGAGACCTTAAAGGGAAAAGTGACGGCACGGTTGGGTTAAGTGGATAGTGCCGGGGAAATAGTGTGTGCGGGTGGGCGAAAACGCCGCGTCGCGAAACTACCGGCAAAACCTCTCCAAGACACTTTTGCCGGTAGCGAAAGATCTCCGATCTATATTTCTACATCAAATGTGTTTAGCGGCTATTCTTTGATACAACGAAAATATTTATGATCATTTTATGATCATTTAAGGATTAATAGTAGACCCAAGTAAAATAGTATTGTAAAATCATTAAGATGTAGTTATTCAGTGTACTGCATTACGCTCGGATATAATAATAATTATTTTACAAAATACCATATATTTTCCTGCCCATT
>JAAZBI010000063.1 GCA_012513875.1 Mollicutes bacterium | reverse complement strand
TGGTTTGTCCCCAAAGTATAAAGGAGTTGTTTTATTTGTTGAATCATCTGTCATCTTATCACTTCCTACTATTTCATTATATATAATTTTTGTTGTTTAATCAACCTTATTTTTATGATAATTTAAATATAAATTTAATGCTGTTTCTGGACTATCTACACCTTCTTTGTTCTTAATTGGTGCGAATATCTCTTCTCTTTTTGCTTCTAACAAACCAACGTTATCAACATATGAGAAAGCATCAAATAAAAAACTTTCAAATTTATAAGCGTTCTCTTTCTCTGGAATCTGATAATTACCTTCTAAATCTAAATAATTGACTTTTTTTAAAGCTGCTCTATAATTTAAAGGTTTATTTTTTACTTGCTCTAAAACTTCAATGTTAAATAAATTACATAAAATATGAGCATCTTTATATATTAATTTTCCTTGTTCATCAACTTGATTATTCATTTCTTCCGTCATTTCAAAATATTCAATAACGTTTATTCGATTGTTTTTTTTACAAAAGACTCCTACTTTTTCTTGAGGATAAGCTTTATCAATTGTTTTTGAAACTGCTAAAAAATTATTTTTAATAGCAAAACCTATTAAATCAAACTGATCAACAGGTAATAACACATTATCAATACCACCAATAAAGATCCATTTAATTTGTTTTATTTTTAATTCTTCAAGAATTCCTTCTCTTTCTAAAAAAGAAAAAATTCCTCCATGACCATTAGGTCCCATACAAATCGAATATTTTTTATCTAATAAAATTTTTCCTTGTAAATCAACAATTGGTAATTCATCTTGAACAAAGAATTTAATTTTATCTTGAGGATAATCAAAATAATTATTTTTGATGAAAAAATCCACACTAGCTTGATAATTATCTTTGCTAGTCATAATATACCAATTTATATAAACATTAGTTTTTTTAGAAATTTTTTTTAAACTATCACATTGTATTTCAAATAAAGATTTATTTACTATTGGCAAAACAAAACAACCTTTCGGACCTGAAAACCCTAATCTTGTTCCTTGACCACCAGCCATTGTTATTAAAGCATATTCCCCATTAATAACACTTTCTTTTCCTAAGTCTTCATATTCTGGTAAAGATTTATAACTTTGAATTGGAGTTATTTCTTGATTCTCTTTATTTTGATTATTATTATTTTGATATAATTTATTTATTTGTTCAAAATCGATTTGTGATATTTCTCTCTCTAATTGATCTTTTTCTTGATTGTTTAACTCTTTATAAAAAGTTAACAAATGACTTTGGTGATATTTTTCTAATATCTCTTTCATTTCTTTTTCCTTTCTATTTGTGTAATCCTCTATTTTCTAAAGCTTTTTGATATTCAATTTCTATCTCTGAAAAATTATAAGATATATCTGTTAATTTTGAAATATAATAATCTCTTTCTCTTTTTTGTTTAGTATTTAAAATGTATCTACATAAAAGATATACACTTAACAAACCACCATCTATTAGAAGACATATTTGTCTCATTTTGTTTTCTGAAATTTCACCTTTTAAAGATGCAATAACCAAAACTGTGCTTATTGTACACGCTAAAAAGGTAGTTGTAATAGCCAGTCTTTTCTTTTGTTTTTCTCTTGGTTCGTTATTATCATAAACATCTAATAATCTTTTAGCTTGATGAAAATGACAAAGCTCTTCTTCTGAATAATCTGATTCTAATTGCCATTTTAAAAAATCTTGTTCAGCTAATTCAAGAAAACAAGGTTCTCTTTTTATTATCTTTTTCATAAACAATCCCCCTATAATTGATTATTTTTTTCTTAAAATTACTTTTGATCCTATTTTAGGAGCGATAGAAGTTAATAAAACTAACAGCTTATTTTTTAAACCTTTTTGATTGATTAATTTTAAAACTTTCCTATTTTTTATTTCATATAAATATTCTTTTAGAACTTTTCCTTTTAATTCTTTTATCTTTTTTAAAAGTTCTAAAGCAATAAAATTATTTAATATCTTTTTAGTTTTTTCTGCAATTTGTAAATTATTATTTATATTCAAATATAAATAATCAAAATGATATAACATATCCCAAGCTCTTTGTTTAATTTCAATTGGATTATTACTTCTCGTTAAGCTACGATCAGTTATTACATAATAATATAAAGTATGACCAATTGCCATTACTTGTTTAGCATTTAAAATAACTAAAGGTGTTAAGCCGAAATCTTCATGTACACGATTAGGAGCATATAAAAATTTATTTTCTCTAAAGTAAGCAGTTCGATAAACATATGAAACAGGTGTATCAAATAACTGAGTTTTTTCTATAAATTTAATAATAGCTTGTTCGCCATTTAAATTACTAAAAACCGGTTTTTGAACGTGATAAATAGGTTCTTTGTATTTATTAACAACACAAATATTAAAACTAAGTAAATCTATATCAGAATCTATTTTAGCATCTATAATTGTTAAAGCATCTTTAGTTAAATAATCATCAC
>JAAZBI010000062.1 GCA_012513875.1 Mollicutes bacterium | reverse complement strand
TTTTTTTAATTGTTCGCCAATTCGCTGAAGCGCCAAAACCTAACCTCGTCCTCAATTAAATGTAAAATGCTTTTTATTTTCATTTAATCTTATATAGTTGTCAATGTCAAATTTAAACATATTAGGTATTTCTAAAGTATCATAAGATACTTTTTCAAATAAATACCTGTCTTTTTTTAAACTGATTAATTTTTCAGTTAAATTCTGCACATCATAAAATTTATAGTGCAGCATTTGCGAATCAGCTTTGCATAATACAAAGTAACTAATTTGTATTCTTAAATTTTTGTCAATCATATCGGGATGAATACAAGTACCTAACAGCAATATATTCCTTTTGCATATTGTATTTAAGAAATATATAAAATCTGCTTGATTTTTAAAGTTCCTACTGTTTAGATAAAAATGCAATTCATCTAATAACAATATTTTAGGTTTTTTATCAATCGGTACTTCCGACAGTCTTTCTATTACATTGAAATCAGGCATTTCCATATTCGTATAAACTGGAATATCATATTTTTTATTATATTCTGTCGCAATCAATCCGGCAAGAAATGTTTTCCCGGAACGTTGTAAACCACTAAATAAACATATACTTCCCGACATTATCCTATTTCTCCTATTAAATCAAGATATTCTTCAATCATATCTCCACTTTGCGAAGAACATTCAAACAACTTGTAACAATTAAAACAGAAATATTCTTGATAAAAAATTCCATCATCATAAACAGCTGTATAATTACTTTCTACCATTTGTTTTTTACATATTGGACAATTCATTTTTCATCTCCAAATCAATATTTATTCTTACTATCATAATATATTATCTTTCTTCACTTTGCATATTTTGAGACGCAATTTTAACACCTTTTAAGTGTTCTGCCAAACTATAAGATTCTAATGTTTTTCTGAAAGATAACATATTTGAAAACGTCATATTTTTATTTGCTTTTTTATGCCTCAAGTACGTATTTAAAAAAGCCTTAATACCGTCTAATTGATATTTATTTGCCATAAATTCAAGCTGTAAATATATTTGTATTTGCTCATCATTCAAATTAGGAAACAAAGAATATATTGATGTTATAGGATCAGAATTATTCCCATTTGTTATAAATTCATTAAACTCTTTATCAAAATCAATCATCATCAATATTTACCTCGTCATTACTTTTTTTCTTATTCAATATATCAATTACGTATGTTATAGCTATTATGTTTAATAATATCAATAAAAGTAATTTCATTTTATCACCACCATTTCAAGTTGCTGAAGCAACATAGACAATGTTTCACTTGTTGACGATACAGATGTTAATATAATTAACATCAATATTATTGTAATTGTAAAAAAACCATAATTTATTAAATTATGTATATCTTTTTTATACAATTTACTTACAAAAACTCGATTCAATTCGTTACTATCCCTTTTAAAGTCAAGGTCCTCATTACTTACATTTAATACATAATCAGAATTATATTTTTTAAATTCATCCTTTTTAAATGAAGTTTTTAATTTTTTATTTATAGACTTTAACGTTCTACCAATTTTAACTTTATCTTCATTAATAACAATAAACATTCTATTTACCTCTTTATTTTCTTCATATTTACTTTACCAAAGTTAAATTTTGTATTAATAAGTGATTCACTAAAAGAAAGCATTTTTCTTATTACATAGAAAACTACGTCTGTAAAGCATATTGAAATTGTTAAATAAAATATAAATTCTAAAATAACATTCATTTTATCATTCCTTTATTCTGAACTTTTCCAACATAAAATAAAGATTAAATGAAGCGTATATACCACACGCTACCGCAATTATTACATTGATATTTAAACTATTTTCCATTTTGAGCAATCCTCACCAATAAAAATATTTGTAAAATTTGAAATGCTATAACAAATAGCATTAAGATATTTATATCATTTTGAATTATTCCATCTGCTGTTATTCCTGACATTGTAACCACAATAGTTTCCATATCTCACCTCTTTAAGTAGTGGGGAGCTCACGCCCCCCTATACTTTTAATTTTATTATCTAAATGCGTATTTCAGAGCATTTATGATAATGAATGCCAAGCTTATGCCTAGTGTTATGTAAAGTACTGGCATTAATGCCGAAAGCATAGTATTCGTCCAACTGAACATTTCAGAGGGATCGAAATTAAAAGTTAAAGTATCTTCAGTGCTTCCGCTTCCGGTTGCATACGCAGGAACCATTGTTGCAACCGAAAGCACCATAGCAGTTATAAAAACCCTTGCTTTTTTACTTAACTTTTTTAGCATATCACCATCTCCTTTTCATAAATTTTAAACTATAAACCTATAAAATTTTTTAATATTTTCATAGGTTTTTCTATCAATGCTGAACTTGTCAGCATATGAACTAATTGATAACCCGCTTTTGCAATTCCAATAAATATTGCTATTTGAATTGTTCTTATTGTTACGTTAAATATCAATTCACCGCATACATACCTTATAGTTCCAACGTAGGGAGTTATAATACCTGTGAAATCAAATGTATTGATATTTGCTAAAGCTAATTCCAACTGTGCTCTTACCAAACTAAAATTAGCTATTATGTCTCCAATCGCATTTAAAAACATATTGAATAGGTCTAAAAAATTAAAAGTCATTTTTATCAACCGTCCCTTCCGAATTTTTCTTCATCTGATAAATTCATATACTCTTCGTCAGGTCCTTTTGGATCTCTCATTATTATGTTATCGTAAATTTTTTTATTATAAATATTTGATGGAATTTCATTTGAAAATGATGTTTTATCAATTTGAATATCTCTTTGATTATGTCGCAACTCTTGTCTTTCAACACCTGTAAATACATGATATAACTTTTGTAGTGTTGTAACTATATATATAAAGAAGAACACCATAAACATATATTCAAATATTTGTTGTAATGTTATATTAAAACCGCCTACTTTCAAACCCTTTATATAATTTATACCTTGCAGTATAGTCGGGTATGAATCAAACAATGCAGTATTTGCTGGAATACTTAATATATCCATTACAACAGCTAAAAATTTAACTAATAGCAATATTGCTATTATAATTAAATAATAGAAAATCCAAAATATATCAAAGAAATTTTTAAAATTACCCCAATCAATACCATTATCATCATCAGGTGTAGTATCAGGATTAAAAAATTTTTTAATATCAGTAGAAATTATGTCAATTCTATCTGCTATTCTTTCCAATAATGTAGTATGTTCTTTTCCTTCAACTAATACATCATCCCATGTTGTTCCTTCAACGCCTGATATTTCACCATCTTCAATAGTTATATCTGGCGGATAAATTGAATCTGTTACCGATTTAGGCAAATCTAACAATCTATCTAAATAATTTTCTAAAGATTCATTATTTATCATTTCCAAAAATGAATCTTCATCTAATCCTAATACGTCTTCCGTATCAATATCCAAATCCCAAGGCAAAGCCAAACTAATAGGTGTTGATTGTATTTTAGGAATTGTCACTTCATCTCCTGTTGACAATTCTGGTATATCTGAAAGTCCTATTAATGGTTCTATTTCCTCTGTTATATTTCCTTCAAACATTTGATTTGTCTTATAATTTACTAATATCCAATCAAATATTATACTTTCATCTGAAAATTGTATTTTTGACATAAATTTTGCGTCATCTGTTCTTTTATCTCCTAATGGATAATCTGTTAGCCATTTATTAATACTATAACCATCTACTGTTGTTCCATTATATTGTACGTTAGCTAAAAATTTAAATTTAATGCCAGTTTGATAATCCAAACGATAATTTAAAACATATCCATTTCCTATTTCAACTTCAATATAATTTGTTTCAATTAAATCTAATTGACCTTCATAATTACGGTTATGAATTGCCTTTACACCCGGATATGTTTCTACTATATCAGGTTCAGGTACCAATTCCTCTACGATTGAATTAAAATATTCTTTTATATATTCAACAATAGTTAATATTTCTATTTTTGTTGAAGTTATAATTGCATTAACTATTGTAGATATCAAATCTTGTTGAAAATCAAGAACACCTTTTACATCTTCCACAAATTCTATAAATCCATTATAGAAATCTTCAAAGTCCATATTTTCAGTTATAAATGCTAATATTCCTAAAGATGCACATACAGTTGCAATAAATTTCATTGATAACCCTGTTAGCACAAAAGGTTCTGCATAAACATTATTTTTGACACCAAAATATACTGACAATGGACTTATCAATATCATTTGAATTATTAAAATTATTGCTATGATTTTTTTTATTTTTTTCATATTCACCTCAATAATTTCTTTTATTTTGTATGATATAATAAATTATTGATGTTATAAAAAGCGTAAATATTATTAAAAATAATATATAGTAAATTACTACAGATATTATTATTGAACTATCTGGCATTATATACATATTAATCTCCTACGCAATACATTATTATTGCTATTACAAATGCATAAAACCAATAAAATACAACATGATTTTCTATGTCCACATCATCACGCTTAATCGAAAAGCGAAACCGCTTTAACCGCGGCTCGCATATCAATATAATTATCTACACTACTTTTTTTATTTCTTTTTCCATATCGGGATATTCAACTTTAATTTCAGAAATGAAATCAATGTCAGTTAACTTCAGCGTTACTGCACCTTTAGAATCAGCTTTCACCGTAAAAGTTGCTTCATACAAACCGGGAACTTTATTAATTGACCTTGCTTTTTCAAGCGGTAAAGAACCTTTAGAAAAACGAATTCCTCTTTCAACCTTATCTCCTACTGGCGATAAGTCATCAGTAAGAAGATAATTAATTGATACACCTTCATTGATACTCTTATCTTCATTTTCCATTCTGTAGCCACGAGCGAAAATAACTAATACATTTTGTTTCATTTTTAAATCTCCTTTTTATTTTATTTTTTTCTAAAAAATAAGCAGTAATTGATTATTTTTAAATAATCATTATTTACTGCATTTTGCTTAAAATTGTTAGAAACTAAAATTAAACCGTCTTTTATTTTACAGTTTTCATCATTTAAACAAGTTTCACATTTTAAATCTAGAATATCTCTTAAATCATAACCATTCATAATAATCTCCTATTTTTTATCCTTTTACAGACCGTTAAAATAAGCATATTGATAAATATATGAATTTCTGTTATAATGCTCTATACTATAATGAATTTTGCTTTTAAAACCATTTTAAATTTCTATGACTATAATATTACTTTTAGCAATATTTGTCAAGAATTATTTTTTAGAAAATTTTATGCCCCCATCATTATGCTTAAGTATTTATCAATATCTTGCACCCATAAAATACATACGTATTCATTTTCATATATTTTTTCATTCTTTGGTACAATACCACCATAATCTTGAAGTATTAATTCCGGTAATTTCAATCCTTTTGAATTAAGATAACAGCATGTCCCAAGCGGTAGCGATAATAAATCTTTAGTTATATATTTAGTTATATAATTCGCTGAAGCTTGTTTATTTCTTATAGTTTCAACAACAGTATAGCCAAATCTCTTAGAAAATTCTGTAAAATCATATATTTGATTTCCTTCTTTTAATTGCGAATATATGTATTGCGGTAATTTTTCATTCAATTTAAATAAATGCAAATCATTATTATTTATTCCTGATACCAACCCATGAAAATGGACAGCACCATCTTTATGGAATTCTGGAATTAATAAATATTTAAAATCATTGTTTTTCCTTTTTTTATAGTTATTAAAAAAAATACTTATTCTTTTTTTGATTTCCTTTAAATCGTATCTGTCAATATTTGAATCACTGAAAGTGAATGTTACAAAGTATTCCCAATTATTGCAATAGGCATAATCTCTAATTTTAGTTTTTGCTCTAATTATATTATTCATCAATTTTTCTTCATTATCAATAAACGCTCTTTCATTATTGTTATTTTCAAATATTATTTCTTCTGCATTAAATCGTTTTTTGTGCATAACAATTTTATATGGATTTTCTTTTTTGTTTGGATAATAATAGACGTTTAAATCACCAAATAATTGCATTTTATATTTTATCCTAATATGTTTAAATTTGACATTTTTTTTTAATATTACCATAATTTATATACATAATCAATATAACACACTAAATATAACTAAACGTAAATAAATAAAAGAAATAAGATTAAAAACAAACGCAATCCTATTCCTTTTATTAGCTTTTATAAATCATATATTTATATTTAATTACTTTTTTTAACCAACGAATCACGCAAAGTGACTAAATAATGATACTATGTCAAGTATTGCACAAAGCGTGCCAACTAATCACGCCGAAAACATTTTACTTTTTTTGAAATATTAAAATCTTTTTTTTTACTTCTAAAGCACGCATTGTACATTCATTGGTTTTCTTTATTTCTCGTCCGCGGTATCATTTTTATTTTTTCCATAACTACACCTAAAGGGTATCACACTATACAGAAAAACTTAATTTTACAAGTCAAGCTAAAAATAGAACGTCAATTAACTCGTATCGGCTTGCCGATTATTAGGGAGAAAAAGGCAGGCAAAAAGACGCCTGCCTTTTTTTTTTATTTAAAACCTCGAAACACATACTTTTTTTTTATTCCTGAAAGAAAAGAAAGTCAAGATTTTACTCTTGACTTTTTTCTTCGATTTTCTTAATCAATATACTTTCTATGAAATTGCTTAAATTTCTATTTTCAGCTTTCGCCATCTCCTGCAACTGCTTTTTTAATTCCGGAGCAATTCTTATAAATAACCTTTCAGTTTTAGCCATTTTTTAACCTCCTTTAATCAATTAATTCAATAAATATCAATCTTATTCCGTTTTGCCAAACCTCTACATAAAATTTTTCTTGATACTTGTAAATCTTGGTTGTTACAACACCATAATTTTTATTTTCAAGGTCAGTACGGTCGAATAATTGACCATACTTTGCAACTTCCCAATCCAATCCGTTATACATATTCTAATATCCTCCTATTTTTATTTGGTCGATTGCTTGATTAGTAATTACATAAACATGATGAATACCTTGATAATGTTGGTTTGTTATTTTTCTCGGTTCGTCAAATCCGAAATTGTCCTTAATAAAATTAATTGCTCTTTCCTCTGTTGTAAAATACCAATCCGCTGAAGCTTCATTTGTTGATACCGTTAAAATATAAATAATCTCCATTTTTTAATCCTCCTAAATTAAATATTTCTTGCTGTATTTGCATACTTTATAATAACCTCTATTTCTTCATCATCCATAAAATTCAATTCTGGATGGTCTTTCCTTATAATGTCAACTGTTAACTCTTTTTCTGTATATTCTTTTGCCATTCCTGCAACAATTAAAGAATATTCCTTTATTGCTTTAGATAGATTTTTCAACGCTTTTACCTCCTTGTATATGCTCTATTATAAACCTCATCAAGTTGCTCTTTTATACTTTCATAATTAAGCTCATACTCACTTGCCAACCAATCTATATAATCCCATATTCTTTCATCCAAACTATAACTACCGTATTTTTCTATTATATAATCTTCTATGCCATTATATTCGTCCCAGTTATCGTATATATAACTATGAAATTCTCTTAATTCACTATCATCTAACAAGTCATTTTCCGTTAAAGATTCTAATGGAGTGTTAATGCTACAAAGTACTATCTCGCCGAAATCATCCATCATATAATTATTTTGCATGAGCCATCTCGTAAATATTCTGCCATCTGCCACATCAAGAATTGTATAAGCTGTACCGGTAAAGCTGTAACCTAATGCTTCTTCGTATGTCATTTTATAAATTTCTGCCGTATCTAATTCGTCAATAATTTCCTCGATAACCTTTCTTTCAATCGCAAATATAGATTTTTCCTTGTTTCTTCCGTATTCGATCAATAATCTTGCGTCATCTACAATTAACCAATCCGTACTTTCGTCAACATAGCTTTCATATCCTAATTTTTCTAACTCGTCTTGTATTTTTTCCAAATCTCCATCATCAATTACAGCCATTGGTAATTTTCCCGTTTCCTCGATAATTTCTAAAGCATTGTTATACTTGCTCTCTAATAACTTTTTCATAATCTGTTCTCCTTTTTTTTTTTTTTTTTTT
>JAAZBI010000101.1 GCA_012513875.1 Mollicutes bacterium | reverse complement strand
TTGCAGATATCAACTGTTCAAACCCTTCGTGGTTGTTCCGGAAGGCAAACGCCTCCTGAACTGTTTGTCCGTTACCACCGAGGATGCAACAATCGTGCTTGTCCTTGGCGGCATCAATGCCAACATAGATCATAATTCGACCATCCTTATTAGAAAGTACGCTGAATATTCCACAGACCTTTTGCTACCGGATCCTCGTTCTATATAAACCGTCGTGCGGTATCTGACTCATCACCAATTATGCAAAAAGCTGTGGCTGGAGCCTTAAAATAACCGTCAAAGCGGTAGGAGAAAAAACCAGTCCACAGCGCCTGCGTGCATTATATCAAGCAACAAGAAAACTTGCGCTTGAAAGCGCAACTTAATAATACGAGGAGATAAAGTTATGGGGTTTAGATATAGAAAAAGCATCAATCTTGGCGGTGGGTTCAAAATCAATTTAAGTAAATCTGGCGTCGGTTACAGTTGGGGTGTTAGAGGTTATCGCATCACCAAAAAAGCAGGCGGGGGAACCAGAAGAACCGCATCAATTCCTGGAACTGGAATTTCCTATGTTCAAGAAACTGGTAGCGGCAAGCGAAAGAGTAACAATACTGGTCGTAACACCAACACACCGAACAATGTGCCTGCTGTAGATAACAATCACTACGATACACAAGAAATCAAAAATGCAAATGCAAAAACCCTTGTGTCCGAGGGTTTGGTAGATATGCTCGAATCTGCAAACAAGGCACTTTCACTCTGGAACTTAAAAAACATCCTGTTCTGGGTAACATTGATTGGTGGTTGTGCTTTCCCGTTGCTTTTCATTGCTACTGCAGCTTGCATCTATTTCCATTTCTATCTCAAAAAGAATGCGGTTATTGACCTTGAATATACCTTTGAAGATGACCAAGCAACCGAGGTTGACGAAAGAATGAAACCGCTTGTGAACATCACCAAATCCAAAAAGGTATGGTGGATTTCGCAAACCAGCAAGGTTATAGATAAAAAATATTCTGGCGGTGCGAGTAGCACTATTAAAAGACAGGTTTGCAAGGCATCCACAAAAGTCCCTTTCCCGTTTTCTAGTAATGCACAAGCGGTTGCTTTCAAATCTGGTAAAGAAACCGTTTTGTTTATGCCAGATAAACTATTCATCATACAAGGTTCAAAAATCGGTGCTTTGAATTACTCCGACGTCACCACATCGGTACACGGTCAGCGATTCATCGAAAGTGAAGCAGTGCCGAGCGATGCACAGATTGTTGACTATACTTGGCAGTATGTAAACAAATCTGGTGGACCGGATAAGCGATTCAAGAACAATAGAAAAATTCCTATTTGTTATTATGGTGAAATGGAAATCCGTTCTGCGAATGGTGTTAATACAGATATTATGTTCTCAAACCCTAATATTAACATATAAGTACTACATAACCCTTCGAAACTATCTCGCAGGCGATTTTGCAACTTTTTCTGCAACAAAAATTTTGATAAATAAAATAATGGGTGGAAAATCGGTGTCAAAATCGCCTTTTAGAATATAATATGGGGCACAAATAAGCCAAAGAAGATTCCCGAAAAAGAGTGGGAATAGCAAAAATTCCGGCTTGCCGGAATTTTCTCAACAGGAACTTGAGGTTCAGAACAATCGGAAGAACGGGTGACGCTTTTTTGCAGTCTGGTCCTCGCCGTTCCGAAGGAACGTCTGCGGAGGCCTGCAAAAAAGGCCACTCGTTCTAGGGGGCAAGGTGTTTGTGCGAGGCTTGAGATGCATCGTTGATTCAGGGTTACTATTCTTATAATTTGATGATAGGCAATCCTGCGGAGGCCTGCAAAAAAGGCTACTCGTTCTTCTTAGAAGAGTAGTTTGTGCGAATGAATTGACTCGATTTATTCGCGGCTTGCTTGATTATTTCAAGCTTATCGTCAATTATATATGTGAGTGCTATTTCGGGAGGTGCATATGCGAAAAAATTATCCTCTTTATGAGACCACAGTGTTTGAAGATTTTCGAATAATGACC
>JAAZBI010000061.1 GCA_012513875.1 Mollicutes bacterium | reverse complement strand
TGTAATAACCTGAACTCTTAAAACTTTCGTCATCTTTATATTCGATACTAGCATCTACATCTGTATTATATAATTCTAAATTATCTAAATAACTTACTATTCCTGTATCTGTTCCATAGTCTGTTGTTATTAATACTTTACCATCTTCTAAGAAAACACAATCTTCTATGGAATATTGCTCTCCTATTCTAGTTATTACAGTATCAAAGTTCTTTAAATCAAAAACATAATCAGCTCTTAAATCTTCAACAACTGTTGTTTCTGTTGGATTTGTTGAAATAACAGATCCATTTACATCTGTCATTGTTGTTGGATCTACAATAATTGTTTCTCCGCTTATATCTGTGATAGTTGTTCCTGGATTACCACTATTATAACTACTACTATCCGTTGTAATCTTTTGATCCAATTTACAACTTGTTAAAAAGATTACTCCTGTTAACAATCCGGTCATCAACAATTTTAAATTCTTTAAAGCTTCTTTTCTTGATATTACTTTTTTCATTTTTTACCCACCTTTTTAATTTTTTTGTTTTTGTTTATTATATATCTTTTCTTTTATTTGTCAATTTATATTCTTATTATATCATATTAAAAAAAAGAAATAGAATCTATTTCTTTTTTTATGTTAATTAAATTGACATTTTCCACCACTTAATGTTGGACTTATTGTTGTCCCACTGTCGTTGGTTCCAGAATTATTACATGTTCCTCCTGATGTCGTTGGATCTGGTCCTCGTGCAAACGAGTGAACAAGAACTGGTCGAAAGTTAAATGAGCCATAAGTATCAAAACAACTTGGAGCATCGGCCCAAGATTCATCTCCTGCTGGTTCCCAAATAGTTCCTCCATCAGTTTGATCATTCCAACCATTAATATTGGTAGGGTTTAAGTTAAATGCTTCTATATCTGCTGAAAATTGAGAATATTCGCCTATTTTATAACATCCGTTATTAGAAAAGACTTCTGGATTGAGAACACTACTGCGGTCTCCACCATATTGCCAACCAGAAACAAGCTCCTCTGTTTGATAGTCAGCAGTACTTCCTCTTATTGCTCTACAGACTGGTTCTCCTGTTCCATCTGGATCATCCCATGATACTGCATATCCATTTGGACAACGATACGTTGTATTTGCTGGATAATACCAATGTTTGAATTCTGTATGAGCCGTACTATAATCTGATACATTTTCATCTGATATTGTACATGCTACTGTATTTATTCCTATTGGTAATTGATTGATATTACTTACTACTGCATTATCTCTCGCTCTTCGACATGTATATGTAAAGTTTGGATATCCTTTGTTATCTATTACATAATAATCTAATATCGATTTGTTTAATGTATTTCTAACTGTTTGCGTTGTGCCTCCTGCTATAGTTGGTGGATAATGAGTAAATAAAATTGATGAATTTGGTCCCGAATGACTTCCATATTCATTTGTATATGTTCTATTACACGTTACTTGGTTTCCACCATATGTTGTTAATTGATTTGTATTTGTTATAACTGTTTCTCCAAGTTTGCATACTATATCTGAACCAGTTAATTCTGGATTGTAATTATAATAACTACTTATCAATGAATCTTGTCCATAATTAATTGAAAATTGAAGTTCTTTTGGACTTAAATACAATTGATGTTTGTATGTAAATTCTGCTTCATTATAACCATTTGTTGTTCCATATTCATTGGTAAATGATAACTTACATTGTACTTTATCAATCCCTAATGGTAATTGATTTGTATTACTTATTGCTGCACTGTCTTTAGCTCTTCTACACACTGTTGTAAATCCTGCTGGTGGTGTATTGGTTGGAAAGTATGAATTTTGAAAATCATTTCTAATTAATTGATTTGTTCCATAATCTATTACTTTTTCTGCAGGGCTTGCTGATATGATTAATCTGTGGTAGAAAATTGTCGATGCTGGTTCACTACTTGTTGTTCCATATTCATTTGTATATGACAATATACAACTCACTCTTTCTCTTCCTAAGGGGATTTGATTGATGTTTGTTATTATTGCATTTGTTCTTTCTAATCGACATGTCGTTACTAAATTTGATGCATTATGTGTGGGATGTAAATAATATTCTGTATTAAAGTAATTTGTTACTGGGGCTGAAGCATTATATATTATTTCTGTTTCAGCATTATTTGCATATATATTTAAGATTGGTTCTCTTTCTAATGATTTTACTATGATATCAGATTGAGTATTATTATAATCAAAATAATAACCGCTGGTATCATTATCTCCACCTATTCTTGTGTCTAAGTTATATGTATCATAACTTGTTAAGTTATTATAATTTGATACATTAAATACTGTGCCATCTATTATTGCAACAGATGAACCTGAACCAGTTTTTGTTACTCCTGAAGAAGAAGCTGTTATATATTGATTGTCATATGGTTTATTTGTTCTTCCGATTGTTCTTCCTGAAAGATTGTTATAACGTTCTAAAACACTTCCAGCTTCCATAATACCATGTACTATACCACTTGAATCAAGTCCAACTAATCCTCCAACATAAGGGCGACCTGAAATGTTTGCGTTTACTAAAACGTTTTTAATTGTTGCTTGGTTTGAATTGTAATTTTCACCAACAATTCCACCAGCTCCAGGGTTAGAATTATAATGGGTTATTAAAGAATTAATATTACCTTGTAAATTTATTTCGTTTATTTTTCCTTGATTATAACCAGCTATCCCTCCTGAATAAAATTCACTATTTTGATTTAAATTAGTTATATTTATTGCATTTATTGTTCCAAGATTATAACCAAATATTCCTCCATATTTAATAGATTTATTAACGATGTTTTTAAGAAAATATGCATCACCATTAAATGTTCCATTAAATGGATTTTGTTCACTTCCTAATGCATAAAAATTTTTATCATTAAAATCTATATCTGCAGTTAATTTAAAATGATAACCTGCATTAGGTCTTAATGTTGCTATTTTCCAATCATCATAATTATTAATTAAATATGGGTTAGATTCTGTTCCTCCACCTGATAAATTAAAATTCATAGGATATTCTTGTACTGACCTCATTACTATTTGATTATTATTATCATAATCAAAATAATAACCGCTAGAATCGTTATCTCCCCCAACCCATGTATCTAGAACTGATTCATAAGTATTGATATTATCTTCTAAAGAAGCTGTATATTTAGAATTGAATGAAAAAGAATAACCTGTTACTGCTGAAGAAACATATCTTTTGCTGCCTGTATTTGTAGTTCCACCACCAATTATATCATTATAATAAGTACCACCTGTAAAAACTCCTTGAGTATAAAGTGCTTTTATTCCACTATTGTTTGAATAACCTGCAATTGCACCTGTGTAATATTGAGTCCCTCTTATATTGCCTTTCATAATAACATTAATAATATTGCCATAGTTGCTATAACCAGACACTCCTCCAATATAAGTGTAATATATTCCACTATTATTTTTAGGTACAATACCAGTTACATTACAATTTATTATTGCATCAAAAATGTTTCCACTATTATTATAACCTGTTAAACTCCCTACATATTGTAAACCGGTTACATTAGAACTATTGATATTTAATCCTTTTATTGTTCCGTTATTATATCCAATAATCCCTGAATAATAATAACCATCAACGTTAATATTAGATAAGGTTTTTGTGTTGCCCTCTAAAACACCATTAAATGGAATATAGTAACTACCTAATTGATAAAATTTATTTGTAGTAAAATCAATATCGTTTGTTAATTTAAAAACATAACCGGAATTAGGTCTTAATGTTGCTATTTTCCAATCAGTAGCGTTATTAATTAAATATGGTGATTCTGTTGTTCCATTACCAGAAAGAATGAAATCCATTGGATTATCTGAAACTTTTCTTAGTACCATTGTGCCAGAAGAGTTGTAATCAAAATAATAACCATCTGAATTATTATCTCCACCAATCCATGTATCTAATCCATATTCATAAAAATTTATATCATTAGGAATAGATTCAACATCTATGTTTAAAAAATTTTCAGAAAGGCCATTTGAAGGACCGATAGAGCCTCCTGATAACCAAGTTATGTTTTCGGGCAATTCACTTTCAAGTGCTAAAACACCATCTATTACACCTACGTTGTTGCCTGAAACTATCCCTATTACTTCTGGATTATCAATTTGAGCTTCCAAAAGATCGCTATTTATTTTTCCTTGAACAATAGAATCAGTTATTTTACCATGATTGATTCCAGATATTATTCCAACTAAACCAATTCCCGTCATATCTGCATTAAGAATTGTTATACCTTTTACTATGCTATGTGTACCTAATTGACCAAACAATCCAACCCTTGATTCTGTAGGACGTTTTATATAAAGATTTGAAATAGTCTTTAAATTGCCATCTAATGTTCCTTGAAAACTATTTATTGAAGTTCCAATTGGTCTAAACCCTTTTCCAGTTGTCATTTCTTGAAACAAAGTTTCAATTACTCCATCATTATTAATATCTCCAAAATAAATTGAATCATCAGCATAATAATTATTAGAGTTACTTATATCAATATTATTAACCATTAACAAAGTTTTATTTTCAAATGTTCTACTTTCTTGATTAACAAGTTTAGAAATACCTACTAAATCATCTACACTCGTTACATAACAAGTATCATGATTATTATAAGCTTCTAGAATAGCCTCTAAAGTAAATCCTTCATTTAATTCTTCCCAACCACAAAATTTACCAGTTATTTCTACACTTGGAGTATATTGATCACTAGGACATGATTCTTGATTATTTAAATCAATAACTATCATATCTCGATATGTCCCACAAGCTTTTAGTCCGTCCCATTGTCCTTTACCTATTAACAGTGATAAAAGAACAGCGTTTGTTTCATTTTCTTTTGTCATTTCAACATAAGAATAATTAGTATTTTTAACACCTAATTTTTCTTTAATATTGGAAGCTGTAATTTCTGACAAATCTATTCTATTTTCATCAGCTCCTAAATTCACTGCTGAATTAACTAGCAGTTTAGCGCTTTCTCCAAAAGCTTTTCTCCTTGTTGATTCGATAATTCCTATTACTGTTGGAATTGAAATTGCTAAAACTAAAGCAATTACTAAAATAATTGCAATTAATTCTAAAATAGTAAAACCTTTATTTCTTTTCATAATGGACTCCTTCTATTATTTTAATTTTAGCATTTTTTATTAAAAAAAACAAGAAAAGTAAGATATCTCTATCTTACTTTTATATGAACTTCTCTTAATTGTTGTTCACTAACTTCAGTTGGCGCTCCCATCATTAAGTCTTGAGCATTATTATTCATAGGAAAAGCTATTACTTCTCTAATGTTTGGTTCTTCTCTTAACAACATAATCATACGATCTAACCCCGGAGCCATTCCTGCATGAGGAGGTGCTCCATAATGGAAAGCATTATATAATGAAGGAAATTTTGTTTCTAAAACTTCTTTATCATAACCTGCTAAAGCAAAAGCTTTTTCCATGATTTCTGGTTGATGATTTCTAACTGCACCACTAGATAATTCAATACCATTACAAACAATATCATATTGATAAGCTTTAATGTCTTCAATTTTTTGATTTTCTAAAGCTTCTAATCCTCCTTGAGGCATACTAAATGGATTGTGGGAAAATATATATTTTCCTTCTTCTTGATTATATTCATACATTGGAAAATCAATGATATAACAAAACTTAAATCTAGAATCATCGATTAATTCTAATTTTTCTCCTAAAGCAGTTCTTATAGTCCCTGCTAATTTACTAACCACTTCTTCTTTATCTCCAATAAAGAATAAAACACTTTGTGGTTTTAAATTAAGATTAGAAATTAATTGTTGACAATCTTCAGAAGATAAAAACTTAGCTATTGGTCCATTAAAACTTAAATCATCATTTACTTTAATATAACCTAATCCCTTTAATCCGTTGTTAATAGCATAATCATTTAAATCATTAAACCATGAATTAGGTTTAGTACTTAAATTTTCAACTTTAATCCCGCGAACTGAGTTATTAATAAATGGTGGAAATGTTATATTTTTAAAAAAATCTGTTAAATCAACTATTTCCAAAGGATTTCTTAAATCTGGTTTATCTGTTCCATATTTTAACATAGCTTCTTGATAAGTTATTCTTGGAAAAGGTGTTATAACCTCTTTTTTTGAAAACTTTTTAAAAGTTTCGCTTAAAACTTCTTCTCCAATTTCAAAAACATCTTCTTGAGTAGCATAAGCCATCTCAAAATCTAATTGATAAAATTCTCCAGGAGAACGATCTTTTCTTCCATCTTCATCACGAAAACAAGGAGCTATTTGATAATATTTATCAAAACCTGCTGCCATCAATAATTCTTTAAAAATTTGAGGAGCTTGAGGTAAAGCATAAAATTTACCCTTATGTTTACGAGAAGGAACAATATAATCTCTAGCACCTTCTGGTGAAGATGCAGTTAAGATTGGAGTTTGAACTTCTGTAAAACCTAAACTATTCATTTTATTTCTTAAAAAAGATAAAACATCCGAACGAAATAAAATATTATCTTTTACTTTTTTATTTCTTAAATCTAAATAACGATATTTTAATCTTAAATCTTCAATAACATCAGTTGATTCTTTTATTTCGAATGGTAAAACATTTTTAGATTTTCCTAACACTTCAATTTCATTAACTAAAATTTCAATTTCTCCCGTTTCTAATTTAGGATTTATCATTTCTTCTGATCTTTTTACTACTTCTCCAGAAACACAAATGTTAGATTCTTTAGTTAATTCAGAAAACATACTATTATCATTACTAACTAGTTGAATCATTCCAAATTGATCTCTTAAATCAACAAAAATAACTCCTCCATGGTCTCTCATGTTTTCAATAAAACCTGATACTTTAACTTTTGTTCCTACATGATCAATTCTTAATTCACCACAAGAATGAGTTCGGTATTTATTAACTTTTATCATTATTGACCTCCTTTTGCTATTTCTTCTTTCAAAATCGAACTTGCTACTGAAGGATTAGCTTTACCCTTAGTTTTTTTCATAACTTGACCTACAAAAAAATCTAAAATTCTTTCATTACCTTCTTTATACTTAAGTACACTTTCAGATTGTTCTGTTAACACTTCTTTAACAGCATCTCTAATTTCACTATCATCAGTTATTTGACTTATTCCTTTTTCTTTCACAATAACTTGAGGTTCTTTTTCTTGCTCTAAGCAATCAAAGAATAAATCTCTAGCTTGAGGAGTAGATATTTTACCTGCTTCATGCATTTGAATTATTTCCCATAATAATTCTGGTTTTAAATATATATCAGAAATTTTATTTGCTTCTTTATTAACATAACTCAAAACTCTAGTTGTAACCCAGTTAGCAGCTTTCTTAATATCACAACCTAAACTAATTAATTTTTCAAAATAATCAGATACTCCTTTGTCTTTAACTAAAACATTAGCGTCATATTTTGACAAACCACCTGCTAAATATTTTTCTCTTCTTTCATATGGAAGAACTGGTAAAGTTTTCTTAATATTATCTAAGTACTCTTGATTTATTTTTACCGGATGAATATTAGGTTCTATGAAATATTTATAATCTACTGCTTCTACTTTTTCTCTCATACTATAAGTTTGAAAATCTTCATCACTATATCTTCTTGTTTCCATAATGATTTTTTCGTTATTATCTAACATTTCACTTTGTCTTTTGATTTCATATTCAATCGCTTCTTTAACATTATTAAAAGAATTAATGTTTTTAATTTCTACTTTAGTTCCTAATTCAGTTGCATCTGGTTTCATTAAGGATACATTAACATCACAACGCATTTGTCCTTTATCAGAAGCTGCTTCAGAAACACCACAATAAACAATAATATTTCTTAATTCTTCTAAGAAACCTAAAGCTTCTTCTGCAGAATTCATACAAGGTTCTGTTACAACTTCAATTAAAGGAATTCCACTACGATTATAATCAATTAATGAATAACCAGCATAGTGATCTAAACTTGCTGTATCTTCTTCTAAGTGTAGTTGATGAATTTCAACTTTTTTAGGTTCATCTAAAGCATTTAAAATTACATAACCATTTTTACCCATCGGTTTAGTAACTTGAGTTATTTGATATCCTTTCGGTAAATCTGGATAGAAATAATTTTTTCGATCAAAGATTATCTCATCAGGATTATTACAATTTAAAGCCATCGCTACCTTTAAAGCATAATCAACTGCTTTTTTATTAGGAACTGGCATAATCCCAGGAAATGCTAAATCTATTGGATTTAAATTAGAATTAGGTTCTAATGAATATTCGTTTCTTCCTCCAGAAAAAACTTTAGAGTTTGTTTCTAATTCACAATGAACTTCTAAACCTATTACTACTTTATATTTCATTTTTCAGCACCCCTTACTGCATTTATATTCTTATAACCTAATTGTTTTTCAATTTGATAAGAGATATTTAATACATCTTGATCCTTTTTAGCAGGTCCAGTTATATTGATACCAATTGGCATCTTATTAATAAATCCACAAGGTAATGTAATACTTGGATATCCTCCAAAGTTACCAATTGCCATATGATTTTCCAACATTAAATAACGCTCTGATAATTTATCTAAATCTTCATCAAATAAAGGAGCGATTCCCCCAGATGAAGGTAAAATTAATCCATCATATTTTTCAAATAATCGATTCATTTTTTCAACAATTAATCTTCTAACACGACAAGCATTTAAAAATAATTTTTCTTGATTTTCTTTTTGAAGAACATAGCTACCAATTACAAACCTTCTTTTAATTAATTCTGAAAATCCTTTAGTACGAGCATTAAACATCATTTCATTAATATTATTAGTATTATCTCTTGGTCCAAATAAAATGCCTGTTAAATTAGCATTATTACTTGTAGCTTCTGCACAGGAAATAATAAAATAAGTTGGGAAAATAGCATTTAATAATTGTTTATCAAAAGAAACACTTTCAACTTCGATACCTAGTTCTTTTATTTTAGAAATAGTTTCTTTAAAATTATCTAATACTGATTTTAATTCAACATCAGTCGTTTCAATATCGATCATTTCTTTAAAATAAAATAATTTTCTACCTACTACTGATTT
>JAAZBI010000096.1 GCA_012513875.1 Mollicutes bacterium | reverse complement strand
CATCACGTTCCTGAGCAAAGCGCTCCGATTCCAGCCACTCTGTGGACGCGGTTTGGTTCGTCCCGCTCTCGCTTTCTTGCCCGGACCAGTCCGCACCGCCTCTGACATTGCCACTCAAAAAAGCCTTAATTCGATTGAATATACCCATACTTACCTCCATGTTTTCGCCCGGTTCTTCCGGGATCACACTTGATTTCAAAATGCGGCATGTTCATTTTTCCTGATTTCGAATTTCGAAAAATTAATAGTTTTTTTGGGCAGGTGATGATCCAAGAGTAGCCGAACCGATCCTCTATGAGCGCGCCCATCCCGCCGTCGTCGGGCGCCGGATGAGGCGCAAGCGGAGAGATTACGCTTCCTCCGCGGGAAAGAAGATCACACATACCGGTGGCTTTTCGAGGATCATCCAGATGCACCATCAGATTAATGCTCGTATCGGTTTCCTTGCGATTAATTGAATCGGCAGCGCTCATGTGCGTGTCGCCCACCCGAAACTCAACGTGCATGACCTTTCCGAAACGCTCCGGATCCGCTGTATTCAGTTCGCTCCAGCGCGACAGGTAAAATGTCTCGCCCCCGAAAATCTCCATATACAGCTGGATCGCTTCTTCGCAATCGCCATTAAAATTCAGGTAGGGAACAACGGATATGCTCATTGCAAAGACCTCCCGATGCAAATTTATCGGATCACACGGCTCAATTTCGTATCCTCATGAGAGCAGAAAGCTCATCATTTGAATAGGGCAGAACATACTTGTCGCTCGTTTTCATTGAGGACTCTAATGTAATCAGATTAGGCTTGTTTATCGATGATGTCAACGTAGGAATAGTGTGGGCTATGTGCATCTAGCGGAGAAATAGCACTGATATTGTTTGTCGCGATATTCAAATTGACGACGTTATTCAGACTGTTCAGCGGGGACATGTGGGTTGTTTGATTATCGTTCAGAATCAATTCTTTAGGTTCGAAAATCCGGACAAAGGAAGAGTCAGAAGCAATGAGGGCTGCGTTACTTTACAATATCTACAAGCTGTAGTATTGTTAAAACATCGACCAACCCGACCGCATAGGAGAATAACAAGAAGATGAAAAAGCCTCTACTAGTTATAACAATCCTAATTTGCGCGATCGTGGTGACGAGCGCTTGTTCAAGCGAGCTACGGGAAAAAAGCGGAAAAACTGCTATCAGCCGAGAATCGACGGCTGACCTTTCTTCCGAAGCGACTCTAGAGACCGTCCCGGAGAGTATTTCCGCTAAGACTCCGACACCCACACCAAAACCCACAAAAGGTCCAACCGTGACCCCGACACCGACAGATGCAGTGGTTTTCAATCCAATCGAAAATGATGTACCCCGATACGAGAGTAAAAGCACCGTGGAGTTTACGATGGATGGAATTTTTCTCATTGATTCGGACAGCGTTCTTAGATTTCCGGACTCTGGATATACCGATTTAAGAGACTATCTGAACGATGCGATGTACAAATTCGAAGATCTGAAATTCTCAACGGACGGATCCTGTGTCGCCATGATGACGCGAATAGATGACAGAGATCTGGGCAGTCTCTATTACAGCGACGGTACGTCTGCGGTTAAGGTTGCGGAAGACGTAGACAGCTTTATCATGTCCGATGACGGAAGCGCCCTTTTGTATCTGACCGGATTTTATGCTCACGGAGTCGGTGGATCGCTCTATCTTTTCGATCGGGCAACTTTTGAGTCCACTCTCATATTGGAGGGGGCGGGGCGGCTTTTTGCACTTTCACCCTCCGGCGGCGCTATTGCATACACCACTTTCGGCATTCT
>JAAZBI010000098.1 GCA_012513875.1 Mollicutes bacterium | reverse complement strand
TAGGTCTGCGGAAACATTTTTGCTCCGCTTGGAAAACATGTTGAGTACAGAGTCATCAATATAGTTGTCTATCAGCACTAGGGACTTTTTCGCGCTTCGAATCAATTCGGAGGCAAACGTATAGGCATCAAATATTTGTCCATCGTAGAAGATTCCTTGCTTGGCAGGCGCTGCTGTTTCAAGTGCCATAAATACTTTTTCAAAATTTTGATTGGCTTTGATTTCAAAGGAGAGTTGACGTTTTTCAACAGTTTCGATTCGTTCAAACATTGTGGTATTGGCAGAAAGAAACCGGCGCATTTCGACAAAGGCACGCATGATATTCACATGCATTTGCGCAGCCCTGGCACTCCTAAGAACCCCGGAAAGACCGGCAACACCTTGCTCTGTAAACACATACGGAAGGAAACCGCCAAGATTTTTTCGGGAAGGTATCGCATTTTGCGATACCATGAAATCAACCTCAACTTCGGTTAATTGAAACATGAAATCATCGGGAAAACGCTCAATATTTCGCTGAACCTGTTCACGCAAACGAATCGGTTTAACCTCGTAAAGTGCAGCAATATCTTTATCCAACATCACCTGCACACCACGGATGGTGAAAATCATTTTCTGAAGACTCTCGATTGGTATGAGGTTGCATTCGCTCATCTCGCCACTCCTGTCAGCGCTGTATCTCCTTGAGCTTCTCGGCCATCTTCACTCGTACCTCTGCCAGCTCTTTTTCTAATTGATCAATTTCTAACTGCACTGCATCAATGTCGATTTCCTCTTCCTCCTCAAATGTATCCACGTAGCGTGGAATATTGAGGTTGAAGTCGTTCTCCTTGATTTCTTTGAAGTTCGCCACATGGGCATATTTATCGACTTCGGATCGAGCGGAATATGTCTTCACAATCTGATCCAGATGTTCGTCCGAAAGGGTATTCTGGTTCTTCCCGGAGACAAAGTCGCGACTTGCATCGATGAACAGAATATTCTTGCGGCCTTCGTTTACACCGCCCTTTTCACGAGAGCGGTCAAAGACCAGAATCGCGACCGGAATATTGGTGGTCGGAAACAGATTGCCCGGCAGTCCGATTACCGCATCCAGCAGATTCTCCTCGATCATTTTCTGGCGAATACGCCCTTCGGCAGCGCCCCTGAATAGCACGCCATGTGGAACCACCACGGCAACGCGGCCTTCCTTTTCAAGAGCCGTTTCGACCATGTGGCTGATAAACGCCCAGTCGCCTTTACTCTTAGGGGGAACACCCCGCCAGAAGCGGTTGTACTGATCGCTCTCCGCATTCTCTGCGCCCCATTTGTCCAATGAAAACGGAGGATTAGCGACCACACAATTGAACTTCATCAGGCGGTCATTTTCGACAAGCAGAGGGCTGTTCAGCGTATCGCACCACTCAATTCGCGCACTGTCAAAGCTATGCAGGAACATATTCATTCGGCACAGCGCCCAAGTGCTGCCGTTCGACTCCTGACCAAAGAGGGCAAAGTTACGATCTCCCACCTGCTTTCCGGCCTGAATGAGAAGTCCGCCCGATCCGCAGGCCGGATCACAGATACGATCGCCCGTCTTGGGTCTGACCAATCTTGCCACCAACTCCGTAACCTTCAAGGGAGTAAAGAACTCTCCTGCTTTCTTACCGGAATCGGAAGCAAATCGCTCAATTAAGAAGATGTATGTATTGCCGATGACATCCTCGGAAACGAGACTGGGCTTCATGTTCAGCTGCGGCTTGTTGAAGTCCTCTAGCAATTGTTTGAGGCG
>JAAZBI010000060.1 GCA_012513875.1 Mollicutes bacterium | reverse complement strand
TTGCTTTTTATATTTATATTGATCTTGTCTTCTTTGTTTTCTATTGTTCATATGATTCACCATTTCGATTATAACACATCTTTTTTTATTTGATAATAGCTTTCAATTGTTTTATAATGAAAAAAAGGAAGTGCTTATGAAAAAGAAAAAATTGAATTTCAAAAAAGTCTTTATAACTCTAGTTTTGATGATAATTGTTTTCTTTGTTTCACCAAAAATAGTTTACTATTTAACTACAACTGAAACACAAAGAAGTCTTTATCAATTAAGTTATCAAAAAGCTTGTACAGAGGAAATTATAAGTAATAAACGTGATCAATATTTAATAGAAAAGCAAATCTATTCTCCAACTATAAATGAAGCTTGTAATCAAAAAGAATATAAAGATAAATTTTTTGATAATTATTTAGAGATAACTTATGTTAATAATGAAAACTTTATTTTAAAAATTAATAAACTATTAGAATTAAATTATTCAGCAAAAGAGATAAATCAAATTTATCAAACTTTAAGCGACGAACAAATTGATGAGATTACAAATAAAGATAAAATTGATAATTTAACAACCTTAATATTTCAAAAGTTTTTTAATTTTAATAATTTAGAACGTTATTCAAATTATCAAAAAGAAGAAAAGTTAAACGATCAAGAAACTGTTCTTTATGTCGAACTAGATCTTGATATTCCTTTTTACACCACTGATTACAAATCTAATCTTAAAGATGAATATTTAATTTTAACTAATAAATATTATGCTTTGTCAAAAGATTATGAACCTAATGATTTGGTCAAAATTAATACTGCTTATACTAATGGAAAAACGAGAACTATTAGAAAAAAAGTTAATGAAGCTTTTGAAAAAATGGCTAAAGCTATGACTTCTCAAGGAATGATGGTTAATGTCGTTTCAGCTTATCGTAGTTATGCCACTCAAAATCAACTCTATAATAATTATGCTAATCGCGATGGCATAAAAAAAGCTGATACATATTCAGCTCGTCCTGGGCATTCTGAACACCAAACAGGTTTAGCATTAGATTTAAATTCTCTTAGCAATAGTGCTTTTGTTTATACTAAAGAATATAAGTGGTTAAAAGATAATGCTCATAAATATGGATTTATTCTAAGATATCCTAGTGATAAAGTTCACATAACTGGATATATGTTTGAATCATGGCATTATCGTTATGTTGGGATTGAGGTTGCCACATATATTTATGAAAACAAAATAACATTTGAAGAATATTATTTAGAATTCATAAAATAATTAGTCTTCAACTAAACCATAAATTAAAGGATTAATATCCTTTTTTTCTTGTTCTAATAAAAATATAGATTTTAAAACAGATAAATCAAAAGATTGATTTTGAGTATGAACATAACAAAGAACATCCCCTTGTTGATAATGATCCCCTAATTTTCCAACTATTTCTAATCCAACTGTATGATCAATTGAATCAGTTGGTTGTTTTCGACCCGCTCCTAGTTCTCTAACTACTTCTCCAACTTTTAAAGCATCAATATCATTTAAATAACCGTTCATTTCAGCACGATACTCCAAAACAAATGAAGCTCTTTTTAATAAATCAATTTGACCACCTTGATATTTAACAAATTCTAAAAATTTATGATAAGCTTGTCCAGATTCAACACATTCTCTTACCATTTTATAAGCTATTTGATAATCAATCTCTTTACTTAAGCTGACAAGCAAACTTGCCAAAATAAACGCTACAGAACTTAAATTGTTTATTTTCTTCAAAGATAAAATATCTAGCGCCTCAGTTATTTCTAAACTGTTACCTATTTTATTACCTAAAGGATAATCCATATTAGTTATTAAAGCTTGAGCTTCTTTACCAAATCTTTTACTAATTTTCACTAATTTAGACGCTAATAAAAGACCTGAATTAAAATCTTTAATTAAAGCTCCTCTACCTACTTTTACATCGAATACTATTTTATTACTATTAGTAGCAAGTTTTTTACTCATAATACTAGATACTATTAAAGGTATAGAAGAGACTGTATTAGTTACATCTCTCAATGCATAAATCTTCTTGTCAGCAGGCGCTAAAGACTTGTTAGTTGTCGCTAAAACAATACCAAAGTCTTTTAATTGATTTAAAAATTCTGCTTCTGTTAAATTAACTTTAAACCCTGGAATAGATTCAACTTTATCAGCTGTTCCTCCAGTAAAACCTAAACCTCTACCACTCATCTTAGCCATCTTAATACCTAAAGCTGCCATAATGGGAAGAATAATTAAAGTAGTGTTATCTCCAATCCCACCAGTTGAATGTTTATCAACAATATTGTTGGATATTTGAGATAAATCTAATCTATAGCCAGTATTTAACATCGCTTTAGTTAATAAAAAAGTTTCATCATCATTCATATCATATTTACAGATTACTTTTAAAAACAATGTCATTTCTTCATCAGAAATATTATTATTAAGATAATTATTTATAACATAATTAATTTCCTCTTCATTTAAAGGAAGAGTTTGTTGTTTCTTTTCAATTATCTTTTTAATATCCATATGATCACCAATTATATTATACAATAAAAAATAATAAAGTTCACTTTATTATTTTAATAATTTATTTAACAATTCAATTATTCTTTTGTT
Source organism: Mollicutes bacterium (assembly GCA_012513875.1). Taxonomy (GTDB): domain Bacteria; phylum Bacillota_I; class Bacilli_A; order RF39; family UBA660; genus JAAZBI01. Next base: position 376 of record JAAZBI010000060.1, on the reverse strand, counting down.
ATCTGAAGACATAACTTCTCGATATAAATCTGGATGTTTTTTCAATTCACTAATAAAATTCCAATCCTCTTGAGAAAGAGATACAATATATTTTTCTTCTTTATCTTTAATAATATTCCCAATTAAATCATTACCTAATAAATAATCAGCTGAAACATTAAAAATTTTAACAATATCTTGAAAAGTGTCTAAATCTGGAACTCTTTTACCTTTTTCATATCCACAGATTGAAACTTTAGTTAAATTTAATAACTTACCTAATTGTTCTTGAGTTAAACCTTTTTCTTTTCGTAATAATTTTAATCTTTGACTAGAGAACATGTTTCTCACCTCTATTCGTTAACAACAATTTAACAAATAAAAGACAAAAAAATAT
>JAAZBI010000102.1 GCA_012513875.1 Mollicutes bacterium | reverse complement strand
CATAATCATTTATTGATTATAAATGGTTTTATCGAACTTGTGAATTGTATGGCCTGAGGAATTGTTTGATATTTATCAAGCACCCCAATTGCCGTGCATCCTACCCCGGTAGTTTGGTAGTCGAAATTGAATGTTACACCATCCGATTTGATCAATTGATAGGTCTGTTTTGCTTTTGATAAATTCTCGGTGCTGTAATTATAGCAATTGAAATTGAATGGTTCTGCAGCAGAAAACTCAATTCCGATTCCTTCAGCATTTGTCAGTCTCACATAGTGGTTGTCGGTGCGCAAGCCACAATCCTGAGGAATCAAATACGGTACAAACATCGCATCAACTGTTGACTGATAAAGCCCAGTACGGTAGCCGGTTTTGCGGTCGGGATAATTCTCCTGCGGCCCACGTCCAAACCATTCAACATTTTGCATTTGGTCATCGAAAACCCATTTTGTTCCGATGCGTGGCAGCGACATGGGCATTTTCCCATTCGGATTAATCGTATGCTGTAAACTAATTTCACCATCGGGCGAAATCATATAAATCATCTCATTTTCGAATCCTGCCCTGTCTGCATTTCCAAAAAGAGCAATTTCACGAACAGTGACAATTACATTTTCACCCTTATTTTCAACCCGAAATGATTCAAGTTTTGACTTCATATTATCCAGACCGATGGAGTACCATGCATTGGCAACCATCCTGCCGTAGCCCTCGGTTCTGGGAGATATTTTAAGTGCAGGATTGGTCCAGTCGTCCAGTTCGTTAGCCACTGGAGCACGCCATACATTAAGTTGTCCTCCCTGTTTCAGCAATTCTTTATCCATATATTTCATGGAGCACAATTGTCCATCGGCTTTGTTAAAGGTATAATCGAAATTTACTCCGGATACAATCAAACGTTGCTCATTATCTATCACTTTTAAAGGATTGGTCTGATGCTGTACCATTTTTTTATCGGCAGGAACAATCCATGGCAATTCCAATTGATCCCAACACAGTTCAAAACCCTTGGGCGCCCATTGTGTAGCTTCTTTCGAATGAAAACTAACTGTTGTCAAATAGGTTGCACCTTCTTTTAGCTGAGGCTTTTGTATAGGAAGAACGTAGATTCTTTTTGCTTCCGGTTCGACATCCACTTCCAATTTTCCGGAGGCTATTGATATTCCGTTTTCCTCCAGATTCCAACGTGCTTCAAAGGCATTCGTATTTGTAAAAAAGTTTCGGTTCTGCACTTCAATTTCCATTTTTTCGGCATTACTCCACTTTACAGAAATGGGTTGAGCCGACTTTTTCATTTGCCACATTTCAGGCTCCGGAACCCGATCGGGTGATATACTTCCATAGGTACGCGCACCAATTCCATAGCTGAAAAACTCGCCATCGTTTTGCTCCTGTTCAAAATCGAGCCACAAAGCTGCAATATTTTTCAAGTCAGGTTTTGCAGCAAATAAATCATTGATATCAATCGCTTTTTGAAAAATGCCCACCTGATCAATTATGGCATCGCACAAATAACGGGACATGTGCTGACCATGTGTCTCGGCATTCTTGCCCACATTAAGAGGAAAAGGGAAATTGGTAATGTTCCCGGTGACCGGTTCTTCAGCCACCTTTTTGTTGTCGATAAATAGTGATATCGATTTCCCGTTATAAATACCTGCTACATGATGCCAGTTTTGTGTCCAGTCGT
>JAAZBI010000008.1 GCA_012513875.1 Mollicutes bacterium | reverse complement strand
TTGATTTGTTTGTGTATTTTAAAATAGAAAATTCTTTTAAATATTTTTATGAAAACGAGAACCCTTTATTGATTATTAACTTATTAATAGAAAATGAATTGAGGAATTTAGTTAGAAAAATTAAATCATCTAAAGTTTTTGATAAAAAAGATAAATTAGAAAACGGATTGGTTGATTTAATTAAAAATGAAATGGAAAAATATGGAATACAATTTTTAAAAGCAGAAATAAAAAGTGTTACGGAGGTAGAAAAATGAAAAAAATTAAAGAGAAAGAAATAATAAAGACTGATCATAAAAAAATAATTATTTTTTTTGCAATTGTTTTAATCTTATTAATTGGTATAGGAACGTTTTTCTTTTTTAATATGAATTCTAATAAAAATAAATTTTTAAATTTAGTTAATAAAAAATATGATGAAATGATTGAAAAATTTAAAAATCCTCAAGATAATACGATAGGAATTGTTAAAGATGATGAAAGTTATGAATTAGGGATAGATTTAGATTTTAATATTGTTGCAGATTTTAAAGACGAATCAATTATGCAAATTTTAACTTTTCTTGATAATTTTAAATTAAACTTAAAAGTTGGAATTAATTCTCAAGAAAAAGAAAGTTATATGTTGCTTAATAGCACTTATAAAGATAAAGAGTTTATTGCAATTAATTATTATGAAACAAAAAACGGTACTTATATATTGCTTCCAAAAGTATTTGATAAATATATAAAAGCAGAAAAAACAAAAATACCAAGTACGACAACAGTTTCATACGAAGACAATGAATATGTAACGAGAAAGCTGAAAGATTCATTATTAGGTGGCTTAAAAGAATCAGATTTCAGCTCTCATGTTGAAACTATTAAAATCAATGGTAAGAATTATAATGCTGAAAAATTATCACTAACACTTAATGAGGAAAGAATTGAAGCACTGTTAATTAAAGTAGTTAATGATTTAAAGAATGATAAAAAAACAATTGAATTGTTAGGTGATATTGATTCTGAACAAATGATTAAAGATATTAAAAAAGAAGTTGTTTTAAAAGAAAATATAAAATTTGATCTATTTGTTTATCAAGAGGAAATTATTCAAAGTGAAATAACAAACGGTACTAAAAAACTATTTAGATATCAATCAGAACTAAACAGTTCCAAACAAACTTTAAATTTTTATGTTGAAAACATTCCATTTATAACTTTGGAAATAGATAAAATTTCTGAAGAAAAAACCACTTATTCTTTAACTAGTTTAGGAGATGCTTTAACAGTGACAGGTTCAATTAATAATAAAAAAGAAATTATTGAAAATAACAAGGTATGGAAAGATAATCTTGATTTTAATTTCAAATTAAATTCTTTAGAAGAAACATTAGATTTTAGAATGAATGCTATTATAAATGTTGATACAGAAAAAGATATTGTTTTACCAACCATAACTAATTATGTTCGAGAAACAGAAATGACAAAAGAAGATAATTTAATTTTAGAAAATTATTTATTTGAAAAAATGATGTTAATAACAAATAAAAATCAGAAATAATTATATTTCTGATTTTTTTCCTTGATAACTATTTCTTTCAAATAATTCTTTATCAATTCCATTTAAAACGTTAACTTTTTTGACAATCCATTTTGGTTCAATTAAATCTTTAGTATCTGGATCTCCTGTTAAACGATGAATGACTATTTTAGGATTTAATCTTTCTAATTGATCACATACTAATGAAATATATTCTTTTTTGCTTAATAATTTAAATTTATTATTTTGATAATATGTTTCTAATTCAGTATCCTTTAAAATATGAAGCATATGTATCTTTAATCCTTGAATATCTAAAGTGTTTAAATAAGTAATTGTTTCTAACATCATTTTTTTAGATTCTCCAGGTAATCCATTAATAATATGAACAACAACTTCTATATTATTTTTTCTTAAATCTTCAACTGCTTTTTCAAAACAATTTAAATCATGACCTCTTTTAATTAATTTTAATGTTTTATCATGAATTGTTTGTAATCCTAATTCAACAGTTAAATTTGTTTTTTCATTTAATTCTTTTAAATATTTAATAATTTCATTAGAAAGACAATCTGGTCTAGTCCCAATCGTTAATCCCATAACATTTTCTTTAGATAAGACTAATTCATAAATCTTTCTTAATGTTTTTAAATCGCTATAAGTGTTTGTACTATATCCTAAGTAAGCGATATAAACTGCATCAGGCCATTTATTTTTAACAATTTTTACTTGTTCGTGATATTGTTCATCTAAAGATAAAGGATTAAAACTTTCATGACAATAAATACAAGGCTGTCCTTGATCTTTATTAGGGCAAGAAAAATGAGCATCTAAAGTAAGTTTAGCTACTTTTCTTTTATATTTATTTTTATAATAATAATTTAAAGTGTGATATCTTTTGTTATCAAAAGTATATAAAAAAGGATTCAAATTAACCACCTAATTAATTATATCATATTCGAAAAAAGATAGACAAAAAATGATTGATTAGGTATAATTGAAGTATATTGAGATTAAAAACAATGATGATAGAGTAGTAATAAAAATTATTTTGTCTAGAGAAAAGGTGTTTGGTGCAAACCTAAAAAATAACTTTATGAATTCACTATCTAGTTCATATGAGAATATGACGTTGCTCGCGTTAAGAGTTTGAGTGCACGTTATTGTGAATTAAGGTGGTACCGCGTTTAAACGTCCTTATTATTAAGGACGTTTTTATATAAGAGGAGGATAACATGAATTTAGAAACAGTAAAAAAAGAATTTATATCAGAATTAGGAAACGCTCAAGATTTAAATTCTTTAAATGAAATTAGAATTAATTATTTAGGTAAAAAAAGTGTTTTAACTGAATTAAGTAAAAATCTAGGTAATTTATCATTAGAAGAAAGAAAAGAACAAGGTGTTAAAATTAATGAACTTCGTAACTTCATTACTGAACAAATCGAATCATTAAAAGAAAGTTTAGAATTGACTAAAATTAATCAAACTTTAGAAAGTTCTAAAATTGATGTTACGCTTCCAGCATTTAAAATAAAACAAGGAAGTGCTCATCCTATTGAAAAGATAACTGAACAAATTGAGGAATTCTTTATTGCAATGGGTTATGATGTTGTTGAAGGACCAGAAGTAGAACAAGATTTATATAATTTTGAAATGTTAAACTTACCTAAAGGACATCCAGCTCGTGATGCTCAAGATACTTTTTATATTAAAGGAGACGAATTCTTATTGAGAAGTCAAACTTCTCCAGTTCAAGTTAGAACTATGTTAGCTAACAAAGAAAAAACAGCAATTAGAATTCTTTGTCCAGGAAAAACATATCGTCGAGATAATGATGATGCAAGTCATTCTCACAATTTTACTCAAATTGAAGGATTATTAGTCGATAAAAATATTTCCTTAGCAGATTTAAAAGGTACTTTTGATTTGTTAATGAAACATTTATTTGGAGAAAATCGTTTAACTCGTTTTCGTCCATCATATTATCCATTTACTGAACCATCAGTAGAAATGGATGTGTCTTGTTTCAACTGTCAACAAAAAGGCTGTAACATATGTAAAAATACTGGTTGGATAACGATAGGAGGAGCTGGAATGGTTCATCCTAATGTATTAAACATGTCTGGTTATGATAGTGAAAAATATACAGGTTTTGCTTTTGGTTTTGGAGCTGAAAGAATAGCTATGTTGAAATATGGAATTACTGATATTAGAACTTTCTATAATAATGATCTTCGATTTATCAGACAATTTGATCAAAGAGTAGGTGAAAATAATGAGAATTAGTTTAAATTGGCTTCGTGAATATGTAGATATCAAAGATATTTCTGTAGAGGAATTATCTGAAAAAATCACTAAAGCTGGAGTTAATGTTGAAAAGATTGAAAAAAATTCAATTAAAAATTTAGTAATTGGAAAAGTTTTAGAATGTCAAGATCATCCTGATTCAGACCATTTAAAAGTTTGCCAAGTTGATATTGGAACTGAACAATTACAAATTATTTGTGGTGCAAGTAATGTCGATAAAGATCAAAAAGTTATCGTTGCCAAAGAAGGAGCTTTTTTACCGGGAGAATTCTTAATTTCAAAAACAAAAATTCGTGGTATTGAATCTCAAGGAATGATTTGTGCTCTATTTGAATTAGGATTAGAAAACAAAGAAGAAAATTATGACAAAGGAATTCATGTTTTAAATGATAAAGCTCCAATTGGAGAAGATCCATTAGAATATTTAGGATTAAATGATGTAATATTCGAATTAGATTTAAATCCAAATCGTAGTGATTGCACTAATCATTTAGGTTTTGCTTATGAAGTCGCTACTATTTTAGATAAAGATGTGTCGTTGCCTGATTTAGAAGTACATGAAATAGAGGAATCAGCTAAGGATCAATTAGATATAAAAATTAACACTGATAAATGTCCATTATATACAGCTAAAATAGTTAAGAATGTTGAGATTAAAGAATCACCTGAGTTTATTCAAAAAAGATTACAAGCTTGTGGAATGAGACCAATTAATAATTTAGTTGATATTAGTAATTATGTTATGTTGGAATATGGACAACCATTACATTTTTTTGATGCTGATAAAATTAATAATGAAATAATAGTTCGTTTAGCAGAAGAAAAAGAAGAAGTTATTACTTTAGATAAAAAATTACAATCACTTCAATCAAATGATATTGTTATTTCAAATGAAAAAGAAGTTTTAGCAATTGCAGGAGTTATGGGGGGATTAAATAGTTCTATTGATGAAAATACAAAAAACATCATTATTGAAAGTGCTTTATTTGATTCTTATTCAGTTCGCTATACATCACTTCGTTTAGATTTAAGAAGTGAAGCATCATTGCGATTTGAAAAACCATTAAATCACGAATATACTCATCAAGCTTTATTGAGAGCTTGTCATCTTTTAGAAAAATATGCAGCAGGAGAAGTTTTAAAAGACGAAGTTGTTGTCGATAATTTAGAAAAAGAATCTAAAGTTTTAGAAATTTCTCAAACAGAAATAAATAGTTTGTTAGGAATGAGCTTATCGATAGAAGAAATAAGTTCTATTTTTAAAAGATTAAGTTTTAAAGTTAAAGAAAAAGATACTATGTTTATAGTAGAGGTTCCTAATCGAGCTTTAGATATTAAATTAAAAGCTGATTTAATTGAAGAAATAGGTAGAATTTATGGTTATGAAAATATTGTTAGCAAATTACCAATGCAACCTATTAAAGTAGGAGGATATCAACCAAAGATTGCTTTTCGTAAAGATATTTCAAAAAGAATGAGAAGTTTAGGTTTAGATGAAGTTCGTACTTATACATTGATTAGTGATGAAGAAGCTTTAACTTTTAACCAAGAAAAAGATAGTTTAATTAAGGTTTTATCACCAATGAGTAGTGATCGAACAACCCTTAGACAAAGTGTTTTGCCTTCATTATTAAAAACAATTGAATATAATTTATCGCGTCAAGTTAAAGATATTAATATTTATGAAATTAGTAATGTTTATTTTAAAGAAAAAGATACTTATTGTGAAGAATTAAAATTAGGATTAGTAATGAGTGGAAATTATTCAGATAATTTATGGCAAGGTAAAAAAGGCGAAGTAGATTATTATGTAATTAAAGGTATTGTTGAAAATTTATTAAATCACTTGGGATTTAGTGGACGTTTTAGTTTTAAAGCGGATAGTTTATCAAAAGAATTTAATCCTTATATGAGTTCAAGAATATTAATTGATAATCAAGAAGTAGGTTTTATAGGTTGTATTCATCCTAATTTAAGTAAAAACCCTCTATATTTAGGAGAATTAAGTTTAGAAAAGATTTATACAATTAAACCAAAAGAATTTAAATATCATGAAATATCTAAGTTTCCAAACATTATTAAAGATGCAGCTTTTATTTTTGATAAAGAAATAACAGCTGATACAATAATAGAAACAATTAAAAAAGTAGATCAAAAGATATT
>JAAZBI010000059.1 GCA_012513875.1 Mollicutes bacterium | reverse complement strand
GTCATTTTTAAAAGCTTTTCAACTGTGTCTCCTCGAACAATAAATTCTCCACTTTCTTTAGTTATTGTAAATGGTTTTTCTTGTTTAAATTTATATAAAACAAAATCTTCAAATGCTTCTTCTTTAAATAATGGTTGATCTGGAGTAGCATCTAACATATCTGCTAATACTAAAAGAACTTGATCTAATCCTTGATTTTTAATAGCACTAATTTCATAAATTGGTAGTTTAACTTTTTTCTTGAATTCTTTTAAGTTATCTTTAGATGATTCCATATCCATTTTATTAGCGATGATAATCATTGGTTTTTTTAACAATTGAGGATTAAAATCTTCTAATTCTTTATTAATGATTACATAATCTTCATATGGATTTCTTCCTTCAAAAGCACTCATATCGATAACATGAGCTATAACTTTAGTTCTTTCAATATGTTTTAAAAATTCATCTCCTAATCCTTCTCCTTGAGAAGCTCCTGCTATTAATCCAGGTAGATCAGCAATTGTATAAGAACGATTATCATTAGTCTGAACAACTCCTAAATTAGGTTGTAATGTAGTGAAATGATAAGCTCCTATTTTGGGCTTTGATGCAGAAACAACTGATAAGATAGTTGATTTACCTACACTAGGCATTCCTACTAATCCAACATCTGCTAAAAGTTTTAATTCTACTTTTAAAGTTCTTTCTTCTCCAGGTTCACCATTTTCAGAAATGTCTGGAGCAGGATGAAGATGACTAGCAAAGGCTTTATTACCTCGACCTCCTCTTCCTCCTTTAGCTACTACATATTCTTGTCCTTTTTTATTTAAATCTGCTAACAAATAATCTGAATCAATATCCTTAATAATTGTTCCAGGAGGAACTTTTATAACAACATCTTCAGCTTGTCTACCAGTTTTATTTTTTCCTGAACCATTTTGTCCTTTATTTCCTTTAATAATTTTATTATATCTTAAATCAAGTAAAGTTCTTAAACCTTCATCAACTTTAAAAATAATATCGCTACCTTTACCACCATTTCCACCGTCTGGTCCACCTAATGGAACATATTTTTCACGACGAAAAGCAGTACAGCCATCTCCACCTTTTCCACCAATAACTTTTATTATGACTTCATCGACAAACATTTATATCACTTCCTTTTATTGTTTTATCAAAAAATAAGACTTTCGTCTTATTTTGTTTCATAGATACTAACTTGTTTGCGATTTTTACCAATCACTTCAAATTTAACATATCCTGGAATTTTTGCGAACAAAGTATCATCTTTTCCTTTTCCAACGTTAACTCCTGGGAAAATTTTAGTTCCTCTTTGACGATATAAAATCGATCCTCCAGTTACTAATTCTCCATCTGCTGCTTTCGCTCCTAATCTTTTCGATTCAGAATCACGGCCGTTAGATGTTGAACCTTGACCTTTTTTATGAGCAAAAAACTGAATATTTAATTTTAACACAATTACACCTCCTATATTATTTGAACATTTTGAGGATAAGTTTCAGCAAGATCCTTTAACATAATTATTAAATTATTTAATAATTTATATGTATCTTCATTATCTTTAATGACGATAATTGTTAATTTATCTTTTTCTTCAAGATATTCAATCGACTTATTTAAAGATAAAATATTATTAATAGTCGTAATTGTCGCTGTACTTACTGCAGCACAAACAATATCTTTTCCATACTTATCATATAAAGCATGTCCACTAATTATTATTTTATTAATTTTATCTTCTTTATTTATTATTTCTACTTTTATCATGAAAACTCCTAAGCTATCTTAGTAATTTTTACTTTTGTATAAGGTTGTCTATGACCTTGTTTTTTATGAGAACTTTTCTTTTGTAAATATTTAAAAATAGTAATCTTTTTTTGTTTACCATGTTTTATAATTTCGCCTTCAACTAATACGTTAGTTAAATATGGATTCCCAGCAACACCATTAACCATTAAAACTTTGTCAAAAACAACTTTGTTTCCTGATTCTACTTCTAATTTTTCAATATAGATTTCAGAACCAACTTCAACATAATATTGTTTTCCACCAGTTTCGATAATTGCTTTCATAAATTGCCTCCTTTTTTCACTAAGACTCGCCTAAAAGGTACATCTAATGTTTTAAAACCTTGTTCGTGCGGTTGTAGACCGAGGTCTAGCAGATAAATTGTATCACGAAAGCCTTTTCTAGTCAAACAAAAAGTTATTTTTTCTTACTCTTTATAAAAAAAACACTAAATTTATTTATCTAGTGTTTTTTTCATTATTTGATTTATCTTTTTTATTGCAAATTTAGGATTTATTTTATATAAAATATTCATAAATTTAGCATCACTACCAATATATAATTTATATTGATTTTTTTCCATTGCTTTAATAATTAAAGAAGCTGCTTTTTTTGGAGATGTTAATTTCATTTTAGATGATTCTTTTGCTTTAATATCTAAATCTTTAGCAATATCAGTGTTAATCGCCCCTGGAAAAACAACAGTAACAGAAACATTAGTATTTAACAATTCTGAATACAAGCCCTCTGTTAAAAGTTTTAAAGCTGCTTTTGATGCGCCATAAACACTTTGTCCAGGAAAAGGGAAAAAACCTCCCATACTAGATATATTCACTATCGAAGCCTCTGGTCTTTGTTTTAAATCAGATATAAATAATTTAGTTAAAAATAAAGGTGCATAAAAATTTATATTCATTACTTTTTTTATTATCTTATTATCTAATTGTTCTAAATCTTGAAAAGGTTGAATAATTCCAGCATTATTAATAATTCCGTCAACAATTATATTTTTATTTTTAATATAATTATAAAATTTTTCTATTTCAGCTTCTTGTTCCAAATCAATTTTATAAATTAATAGTTTATTAGAATTATTAATTTTTTTGCTTAAATCATTTAGTTTTTCATCATTAATGTCTAAGGCGATAACAAATACATCTTTATTTACTAATTGTAAAGTTAATTCTTTCCCTATTCCAGATCCGGCACCTGTAACAATTATTTTTTTATTGGTGAGTTTCATTTTTTAATCCTCCATATTTTCCAAAAAAGAAACCACTTAATATAATTAAAAGACTAATACATAAAGAAATTAAAGATACATTAAAACTATAATTAATTACTTTTTCAACTAAAGAATAACTTATTATTTCCCCAATATTTATCTTTGATATTTCAGCAATAACTAAGACATGTTTTAATAAGTTAAAAAATAATAATACAAACAAACTACTAGCTAAAAGAGTGGAACCAAACCACATAATAGTTTTTGATAATTTTTTAAATAAAAGCATCAAACCAAAAACTGCTCCTAAAATAACTACTGATACTATATAAAAATAATTTTTCAACAGACGAATTAATGCAACTACTTTATCAATATCTTCAGTATTAATTTCATCACTTATATAATCAGTTTGAAAAGAATTCTTAGCGAATAAATCATCGACTTGTTCATCAATCTCTTTATCACTATATGAGTTAATTTCCATATCTTTCAATTCAATTTTTAAATTAGTTTTAAATATTTCTTTTTGATTAGAAATATTTAATTTTAATATTAAAACATCTTCACCTTTAACAATATAATCTCGATATTGATTAAATATACTAATAAAAGAATCTTTTAAAAACTCCTCATCAAAAGTTTTTAAGATAGATTTTTTCATAACTATTGCATATTTGCTTTCATCATCTATTTCTTTATCTAATTTAATTAAAAAATCTTCCTCAAATTTAGAATATAATTCCAAACTTATTTTTTTATCATTAAAAACTTCTTCAACAAAATTAGACTTAAATAAACTATAATCTAAACTAATAATAGTTATCATTCCTAAACTATAACTAAATAAAAATAACATTAATAAACTAAATAAAAAACCTTTCAATATTTTCATCTTTTCACCTCTATATTAATTATATCACAACTTATTATTTTCATAAAAACTAAAATATTTGTTTTCACCGATGATAATATGATCAATAATAGGTATTGCATTTAATTTTCCAATTTCAACTAACTTTTTAGTTAATTCAATATCTTCTATGGATGGTTCTACATATCCAGTTGGATGATTATGAAGACAGATTATTGATGATGCTGAAGTTAAATAAGCTTCTTTAAATATCTCTCGTGGATGAACGATACTCATGTTAATAGTACCAATAAATAATTCTTTATAACTAATAATATTCTTTTTTTGATCTAAATAAAGAGCATAAAAATGCTCTTGTTTTGAATCATTGACAATACTTTTAAAATATTGATAAATACTATCTGGATTATTAGCTTTTACTTGTTGAATAGGGATTTGATAATAAGCTCTTCTTCCAAATTCTAAAGCTGCTAATAAAAGCAAAGCCTTTGCTTGTTTAATTCCCTTTATTTTCATTAATGAATTATAATTTAAAGTTTTTAAATCACTATTAATATTACACAATATTTTTATAGATAAGTCTTTTACTGAATTATCTTTGCTTCCTGATCTTAACAATATTGCTAATAAATCTTCGTTAGAAATGTTTGTTATTCCATACTTTAAAGCTCTTTCTCGAGGCTTTTCTTCGCTTGGCATTTCTTTTATCATCATATTATCACCTAATTAATTATTAGAGATTTAAAATAAAAACTCCTTAAAAAAAGTAGATTTTAACTACTTTTTTTTATTGTTTCTTTTAAGACATCTTGAATTAAAATATCTGTTGAGTCTGTTTCTGTTCTACCTTTTAATTCTACTAGGTTATCTTTTATTTTATTACCAATTGTTATTCTTAATGGTATCCCTATTAAATCTAAATCATTAAATTTAATGCCTGGTCTTTCATCACGATCATCAAGTAATACTTCGATGTTATTAGATTTTAATTCTTCATATAATTGATTAGCAATTTTAATTTGTTCAGGATCATTAGAATTAATTATAACAATTCCCACTTGATAAGGAGCGATAGTTAATGGCCAAATCATTCCTTTTTCATCATTATTTTGTTCAACAACTGCAGCCATAATACGACCTATTCCAATTCCATAGCTACCCATAATAACTGGATTTAATTGATTGTTTTGATCAGAATAATATAAATCTAAAGCCTCTGAATATTTAGTTCCTAGTTTAAAAATGTTACCTACTTCAATTCCTTTTTTGAAATAAATTTTGCCTCCACAGATAGGACATTTTTCTTTTTCTTTTACTAATCTCAAATCACCAGTTAATTTTACTGTAAAATCTTGTAAATTTACATTCTTATAATGGTAATCTGTTTTATTAGCGCCTACAATAAAGTTTTTTAAATTTAAAACCTTTTCGTCCATAATAACTGGTATGTCTAAATCTATAGGTCCAGCAAAACCAACTTCGGCATTAGTTACTTTTTTAACTGTCTCTTCGTCAGCTATTTCAACTGTCTCAGCTTTTAATAATTTTCTAACTTTTGTTTCATTAATTTCATCTGTACCACTTATTAAAATGGCATAAGGTTGATTATCTATTTTATAAATAATTGTCTTAACAAATCTATCTTCTGGTAAATTTAAAAATGCTGCTATTTCAGATATAGTTTTAGCGTTTGGAGTGTGAATCAATTC
>JAAZBI010000058.1 GCA_012513875.1 Mollicutes bacterium | reverse complement strand
GATTTGGGTTTATTAGCACCTTATTGTTGTGGATGGGATATGGAAGATATCTTGAAGAGTGGTTTTACTGGTGTAAAAAATAAAGCTCAAACAAAACCAGCTAAGCATTTAAAAACAGCTTTAGGACAATTAGTTAATTTCTTTTATACATTACAAGGTGAAGCTGCTGGAGCTCAAGCGATTTCCTCTTTAGACACTTATTGTGCTCCTTTTATTCGTTATGATAATTTAACTTATAAAGAAGTAAAACAAAACATTCAAGAATTTATTTTCAATTTAAGTGTTCCAACTCGTGTTGGATTTCAAACACCATTTGTAAATGTTACTTTAGATTTAACACCTTCACCTTTATTAAAAGATACTCCAGTTATAATTGGTGGTAAACCTCAAGATACAACTTATGGCGAATATCAAAAAGAAATGGACATGTTCAATAAAGCTTTTTGTGAAGTTATGGTTGAAGGAGATGCTAGTGGTAGAGTATTTACATTCCCAATACCAACTTACAATATAACAAAAGATTTTGATTGGGATAGTGAAGTAGCTAATGAAATTATGAAGATGACAAGTAAATATGGAATACCTTATTTTGCAAACTTTATTAATTCTGATATGAAACCAGAAGATGCACGTAGTATGTGTTGTCGTTTAAGATTAGATAATCGTGAATTAAGAAAAAGAGGTGGAGGTTTATTTGGAGCAAACCCTCTTACAGGTAGTGTTGGAATTGTAACAGTTAATTTACCGAGATTAGGATATTTATACAAAAATAAAACTGATTTCAAGAAAAATTTAAAAAGGATTTTGGATTTATCAAAAGATATATTAGATACTAGAAGAAAAGTTGTTGAAAAAAATACTAAAGATAATCTTTATCCTTATAGTAAATTTTATTTAAGAGCAGTCTTTGAAAGATTTGGAGAATATTGGAAAAATCATTTCAGTACAATTGGTGTAATTGGAATGAATGAATGTATTCGTAACTTTTCTGATGATAAAGAAGATATTACAACTGCAAAAGGACAAAAATTTGCTGAAGAAATATTAGATTATATTAGAGATGTTATGACAGAATATCAAGCTAATGGAGATTTATATAATTTGGAAGCAACACCAGGAGAAGGAACAACTTATCGTTTAGCAAAAAAAGATAAGAGTCAATTTCCTGACATTATTACAGCAGGTAAAGAAGAACCATATTATACAAATAGTACACAATTACCAGTTGATTATTCGACAGATTTATTTGAAGTATTAAGATTACAAGATAGTCTTCAAACTAAATATACTGGAGGAACAGTTCTTCATGGTTATTTAGGAGAAAAAATTCACGATCCAGAAGTAACTAAGAATTTAATTAAAACAGTATTTGAAAATTATGAATTACCTTATTTTTCAGTAACACCAACATTTTCAACTTGTGATGATCATGGTTATTTAAATGGTGAACAATTCTCTTGTCCTATATGTGGAAAAGAAACTGAAGTATGGACTAGAGTTGTTGGATTTTATCGCCCAGTTCAAGCATTTAACAATGGTAAATTTGAAGAATATAAAGATAGAAAAGAATATATTTTAGAAGCGAAGTGATAAAATGATAGCAGGAATCAACTCATGTTCTTATAATGATTATCCAGGAGAAATGTCTTATGTTATTTTCTTGGGAGGTTGTAATTTCCGTTGTCCATATTGTCATAACGCTACAATTGTTAATTGTCAAACTAATACAATTGATGAAAATGATGTTATAGAAAATTTATTACAAAGAAAAAACTTTTTGAAAGCAGTTGTTATTACAGGAGGAGAACCAACTTTATATGGAGAAGAATTAATTAGAGTAATTAAAAGAATAAAAGATTTAGGATATAAAGTTAAATTAGATAGTAATGGAACTAATCCTCAATTATTAAAGAAAATTATTTCTTTAAAACTTATTGATTATTTAGCTATTGATATTAAAAATGTTTTTTCTAAATATGATTTAACAGCTGGTACAAAAGTTAATGTTAAAGATGTTAAGGAAACTATTAAAGTAATAGAAACTAGTGGAGTTGATTATGAATTTAGAACAACTATCAATCAAACTCATCATACCTTAGAAGATATTAAAGAAATTAAAACATATTTTAAAGATCCAAGTAAATATGTTTTACAAAATTATAAATATTCAAAAGAACAAATAGTCGATCAAGATTTTGGTTGTTATTCTGAAGCAGAATTTAACAAGATTAAATCAGAATTAAAGATTAATATAAAACAAGCTTAGCTTGTTTTATATTTTCATATTAAGAAACAATATGTTATAATATAGTGGGTGATAAAATGAGAAAGAAAATTATAATTAAAGGGGTATTAATTGGAATTATTGATCAAATAGTTAAAACAATGGTAATATTTACTTTACCAAAAACTGGAGTAACAGTTATAAAAGATTTCTTTTATTTTAATTATTTAGAAAACACTGGAGCAGCTTTTGGTTTGTTTTCAGGTAATCGTTGGATTTTAATTATTGCATCAATCTTAGGATTATATGCTATTATCAAATACTTTTTGCTTGATGAAAATATTAAAAAAACTGAAGTAATAGGTTATTCATTAGTAATAGGCGGTATATTAGGCAACTTAATTGATCGTATTGTTCATGGTCATGTTATTGATTTTATTGATTTTCGTTTTGGCTCATACCAATTTCCGTTATTTAATATAGCTGATATGTGTATAGTTATTGGTGTAGCTATTATTCTTATTTGGTTGTTAAAAAATAGTTTAGCAAGTAGGAAAAACAAATGAAATTAATTACTGTTATTGAAGAGAATGCAGGTAATAGAATAGATAAATTCTTAATAGATGAATTAGGTTTAAGTCGTAGTAAAATACAAAAATTAATTACAGAATCTAAAATTAAAGTCAATGATAATGTTCCAAAAAATAGTTATACTGTTCAAGTAGATGATGAAATTATTATTGATGATACGATAGATAATTTCAATGAGGACATTGTACCTCAAAAAATGGATTTAGATATAATTTATGAAGATAAAAACTTGTTAGTTATTAATAAACCTTCAGGATTAGTTGTTCATCCGGCTGCAGGTCATTATCAAGATACATTAGTAAATGGTTTGTTATACTATTGTAATCAATTAAGTTCGGTTAATGGTCAGGTTAGACCAGGTATTGTTCATCGTATCGATAAAGATACGAGTGGTTTATTATTGGTAGCAAAGAATGATAAAACTCATCTTTTTTTAGCTGATCAATTAAAATCTCAAAAGATGCAAAGAATTTATATAGCTTTAGTTCAAGGAGTAATTAATCATGAAAGAGGGACTATCGATGCACCAATTGGTAGAGATCCAAAAGATCGTAAAAAGATGGCTATTACAAATGTTAATTCTAAAGATGCTGTTACTCATTTTCGTGTTTTAGAAAGATTTGAAACAGCAACATTAGTTGAATGCAGATTAGAAACAGGAAGAACTCATCAAATTAGAGTTCATTTCCAATATATCAATCATCCTTTGATAAATGATCCTGTTTATAATTCTAAAAAAGCAATTTCTGATTTTGGACAAGTTTTACATGCTAAAACAATAGGATTTATCAATCCGGAAAACAATGAGTATTTAGAATTTTCTGTTCCAGAACCTAAAGAATTTCAAGAAATAGTTAACTCATATCGTTAGGAGGTTATTATGGAAAATGTTGTGTTAAATAAAAAAGATGTTATTGCTATGAAGCTATTACATTTTTTTATAACTGAAAAAGGATATACTCCTATTATTGTTCATGGAGTTAAAGATGAAATCTGGTTAGAAAATCAAAAAAACGATTATAGTATTATTAGAATTATGACTGGATATATTCATAATCAAGAACAATTAGATTTTGATTTATATAAAACTAAGAGTTTAATAAAAAAAATCAAAAGAAAAACTTTAAAATTAAAGATGAAGACTTTATCTATTTTATTAGACTTAAATGAAGATGTCGATTCTTTTTCTGATTATGATATTGAAATTGTTAAAGTTAAAGAAGAAAAAGATTTAAAGAACAACAAAAATATTAAAGAAAATTTTCCTGATTTATCTAAAAAATTAAAATATTCAGAAGATGGTTTGTTATTATTTGATAAAATAACTAAAGAGATAAATCAAAAGACAGAAAAGACAAATCAAAATTTAGAAAAAATTTTTAAACCTAAAACACCTCAAATTACATATTTTTTAATTTTTGTTAATGTTTTGTGTTTTTTAATTAGTAGATTAACAACTACAGATATATTTACATCTTTTGCTTTAAATGGTCATTATGTAAAATTAGGAGAATATTACCGTTTAATAACAGCTACTTTTTTACATGCTGATCTATTCCATCTATTATTTAATATGTATGCTTTATATTTAATAGGTTCTCAATTAGAAGGGTTTTATGGTAAGGTTAAGTACTTGATCATATATTTGACTAGTGGAATCTTAGGATCATTATTATCATTAGCTTTTTTAGGCCAAAATTGGTCATTAGGAGCGAGTGGAGCTATCTTTGGATTGTTTGGTTCTTTATTATATTTTGGTTATCATTATCGAGTATATTTAGGAACTGTAATCAAAACTCAAATATTACCTATTATAGTTTTAAATTTAGTGATTGGTTTTATAATTCCAGGAATTGATGTTGTGGCTCATTTAGGTGGTTTAATTGGTGGTATTTTTATATCGATGGCAGTTGGTATTCAAAACCAAACTTCTAAGAGTGAACAAATTAACGGAATTGTTCTTTCAATATTAGCTTTTACTTTTTTTATATATTTGACTTTTATTCGATAAAAAAAAGGAATTTAAATTCCTTTTTTTATTTTATCTAAATTTTTAAAATTTAATTTGGCTATATTATCTAAATACTTTAATCCTTTTAATTTGACAATTTTAATTGCTGCTTCATCAACTAAGGTTCCTGCTCCTTTAGGAATTTCTAATCCTAGTTCTTTTTCTAAATCTTTAAATTCTTTTAAAAATATAAAACGACTAATAATTGAAGCGACTGCCACACTCAAACATTTATCCTCAGCTTTAGTTAAGAAAGTAATGTTTTTAACAACTTCATTTTTATCATTTAAATATTCATAGTATTTTTTTTCGTTAACAAATTGATCCATAATAATTTTTTGATAATTAAATTTATCTTTTTTTAACAAATTAAATAAAGCTTGATTATGTAATAAAGCTTTAATTTTATTCATATTCATATCACGACTATATTTTTCATTATATTCTTTATTTCTTAATATAACGCTATAATGAGGGATTCTCTTTATTAATAGAGGAGCTATTTTTTTAATTTGTTCGTCAGTAATTTTTTTTGAATCCTTAATTTTCAATTCTTCTAAAAATGTAATATCTTTTAAAGATACGAAAGCAGCTGTAACGATAATTGGTCCAAAAAAATCTCCTGTTCCAACTTCGTCAGAACCTATAGTTGCTAAAAAATGATAATCACCTTCATTTTTAACTGTTTTTTCTTTTTCTTTCTTTTCAATTTTTTTAGCATTTTTTCCTGTTAAGTTCTTTTCGAATTCGTTCCACATTTGAGCATCAATATCAGCACTGATTCCTTGAAAAACAACTTTTTTTGAATCATAAGCAGTTATAACAGTATCAGCTTCATCAGCTTGAAAAAGAGCATATGGTGGGGTCTTTTCTCTTTGCTTATCTAAAAAATATTCTTTCATTTTATCGATTGTTTCATCACTAAATTGATAAACGATTGTTTTCTTTTTCATTAAATTCACATCCTGATATTATTTTAACATAAAGACTTTATTTTTACTATTGTTTATACTATAATAAGAACAGAGGTGAAAACATGAATTTAGTTGATGTGATTATTATCTTAGTTATTGGATTAGGTGCAGTTTTAGGGTTTAAAAGAGGTGTTTTTAAACAAGCTGTTGAATCTTTAGGAGGCTTAGCGGCACTAATCTTATCTTTAATATTTATGAGACCATTAGCAATGTTTTTAATGGATATTGGACCTACATTTAATTTTAGAGGTATGTTAAGTGGAATTAGTTCAATTAATGTTTTAGCGTACAATTTTATCGCTTTTTTAATCTTGATTATTATCTTTAGTATTCTTTTAAGAATATTATTAATAGTAGCAGATGCAATAGAGAGAGTTTTAAAAGCGACAATATTATTAGCAATTCCGTCAAAAATTTTAGGAGCTATTTTAGGAATGTTTGAACATTATTTATTAGTGTTTATATTGTTATTTATTTTAACTTTACCAATCTTTAATTTTAGAATAATTAACGAAGCAGGATTAACATCGAGAATTTTAGGAGGAACACCAATTGTTTCTTCAGTAGCATCTGCAACAATCGATACTTTTAATGATGTTTACGCTATGAGTGAAGAATTATCTAATGATTCTAACCGAATAAAATTAGATGAAAAAGTTTTAAAAATAATGATTGATAACAATTTAATCAGCCAAGAGAAAGCTAAAGATCTATATGAAAAAGGAAAAATCAAAGTAGAATAGGAGAATGTATTATGATAAATTTAAAAGATGAAAACATTGAAGAATTAGTTAATAGTGGAGTAGTTATTTTAGATTTTTACGCACATTGGTGTGGACCTTGTAAAATGTTGGGACCTGTTTTGGAAAGTTTAGAAGCAGAAATGCCAAATCTAAAGGTTGTGAAAATCAATGTTGATGAAAACGAAGCTTTAGCTATTAAATACAATGTTATGAGTATTCCAACTCTAGTTTTATATAAAGATGGAAATATGATCGAACAAAAATTAGGATTTCAAACTAAAGAAATGTTAATTGAATGGATCAATAATAATTAAATATATGTCAACCAAAAAGGTTGACATATATTTTTTGATTTGATATACTTTATTTAAATGAAAGGAGATTATACTTATGGCAGTAAAATTAAGATTAAAAAGAATGGGTGCTAAAAAAAGACCTTACTATCGTATCGTAGCTTCTGATTCAAGAAGTCCTAGAGATGGAAGATTTATTGAATTAATTGGTACTTATAATCCTTTAACTACACCATGCGAAGTTAAAATAGAAGAAGAAAAAGCTTTAAAATGGTTAAGTGATGGGGCACAACCTTCTGATACAGTTCGTGATCTTTTTAGTAAACAAGGAATAATGACAAAATTCCATGAAATGAAAGGGAAAAAATAATGACTGAATTAGTTGAATTGACAGAAACAATTGTAAAAGCAATTGTTAAAGATCCGGATGCAGTATCTGTTAAACAATTTGAAACTGACGAAGATTACATTTTAATTCAAATAATGATAGATAAAGAAGTAATGGGTTCAGTAATTGGTAGAGGTGGAAAAATTGCAAATGCAATTAGAACTTTAGTTCAAGCTTCTTCATTTATAAAAGGAAATCAAAAAATAAGAATTAATATTGATTCATTTTAGAACAGTTTAGTTCTTTTTTTTATTGTAATAAACCTCTTATTATATTATAATTAGAATAGAATGTAGGTGTCTGAATGAAGAAAAGAGTAATAACTGCTTTATTGTTATTAACAGTATTTTTACCAATCTTATATATTGGTGGCATTGTGTTTAATTTAGCTGTTTTAATAGTAGGAATATTAGGATTAAAAGAAATGCTTGATATTAAAAAAGAAATTCCTATAGCGATGAAATTAACAGCATTTGCGACATTTATTTATTTTGTCTTTAGTTTTTCTTCAGCACAAAACTTTGTTTTCTTTTTAGATTATCGAATAATTTCCTTAATATTATTAGTATTATTATTGCCAATTATTTTTTACCATGATGAAAAGAAATATAACATTAATGATGCTTTATCATTGATTGGAATAATTTTCTTTTTAGGATTATCATTTAATTTAATAATTAGTATTAGATCTAACAATTTAAATTTATTAATATATTTATTTTTAATAACAATAGTTACTGATACGTATGCTTATTTAGGTGGTTCTTTAATAGGAAAAAACAAATTGTTAGAAAAAATTTCTCCAAAAAAAACTTGGGAAGGGTTAATTGTTGGTACTATTTTTGGAGTTATGATCAGTAGTTTGTTTTATTATGCAACTATCAATCATCAAACAAATATATTTGTTTTAATTTTTAGTACTGCTTTATTATCTATCATTGGTCAATTTGGGGATTTAGTTTTCAGTTCGATAAAAAGATTGTACGGAAAAAAAGATTTTTCCAACTTATTACCAGGCCATGGAGGGGTTTTAGATCGTTTAGATAGTTTTATCTTTGTATCATTAGGATACGTATTGTTAATGTTATTTATTTAAAAAAAGAGAAAGAGGGAGAACCATGAATTTATTATATATAATATATTTTGTTTTGATATTAGGAGTTACAATTTTTATTCATGAATTAGGACATTTTATTTTTGCTAAGAAATCTAAAATCTATGTTTATGAGTTTTCAATTGGAATGGGGCCAAAAATATTTAAATTCAATCGAAAAAATGATGAGACAACTTATTGTATTGGATTAATTCCTCTAGGTGGGTATGTGAAAATGTCTGGTGAAGAAATTGGCGAAGATAAAAACATTCCTAAAAATAGAAGACTTCAATCAAAAACATGGGGTCAAAAATTTATGGTTATAGTTGCTGGTTGTGTATTTAATTTTATTTTTGCTTTCCTAATACTATTCGCAATTGGAATTTTTTATGGATCAAATTCATTAGAACCAAAAATTGCAGGTTTAGTTGAAGATTTTCCAGCATATAATTCAGGAATAGAAAATGGCGATTTAATCTTAAAAATTGATAATCAAAAAATGGATACTTATGATGATGTCTTATTGAAATTAGAAATGGTTAAAGATTCTAAAGAAATAGATATTAAGGTTTTAAAAGCTGATGGTAAAATAAAAACTTATCAAATAAAACCGGTTAAAACGGAAATTGATGATATAACAAGCTACAAAATTGGTGTAAATTTTGCATCAACAAAAACTTATGGTTTTGTTAATGCTATAAAATCAGCTTTTGATAGAATGTTTTCTATTATCAAATCAATGTATACTATTATTATCAGTTTAATAACTGGAGCTTTAGGAATAAACTCTTTGTCAGGGCCAGTTGGTATATATACAGTCGTAGGAGATTCTGCTAAAGCGGGATTTGATAGTGTTTTATATTTAATTGCTTTCCTAAGTATTAATGTTGGTTTTGTAAATCTATTACCTTTTCCTGCGTTTGATGGTGGAAGATTATTATTTTTATTCATTGAGAAGATAAGAAAAAAACCAATCCCAGTTCAAGTAGAAAATATAATACATACAGTTGGTTTTGTTTTCTTAATGGTTTTAATGCTTGTTATTACTTTTCAGGATATTCAAAGATTATTTTAGGAGGTAAAGTATGAAAGATAAAGTTAGAATTCTTACTTGTTGTACATACTATGAAGACATAATAAAATTTGATTGCTTAGATGATGACTTTTTTAGCAAAAAAATGATTAAATTTTATCAAGAATATATCTTTCATATTGATGATGATGAACAAAATTTAATCGTTGTTAAAAAATTAGATAATGCTATGTATAAATATATAACTGATTTTTACTTTGCTAAATCTTTTCGCGAAACTTTAGATATAGATACAGTTATGAATCCTAATTTTACTGAAAAAATAGGATTGTTAAAATATTTGATTTCTTTTTATGAAAAATATAGTGATGAAAGTGTAGTTAAAGCTTCAACTAGATGGATCTAAGGAGGATATATGAGTAAGTTAAAAATAATTTTTATGGGTACGCCAGCTTTTGGTGTTCCAATTTTGGAAGAATTAATAAAAAATTATGATGTTGTAGCAGTTGTTTGTCAACCAGATAGAGGAGTATTATCTCCAATTAAGAAACTTGCTATAGAGAATAAGATAGAAGTTTATCAACCAGAAAAAATCAAAGAAGATTACGAATTTATATTAAAATTAAAACCTGATTTAATTGTTACTTGTGCTTTTGGGCAAATAATCAATTGGGATATTATAAAAGCTCCTAAATATGGTTGTATTAATGTTCATGCTTCTTTATTACCTAAATTGAGAGGTGGAGCACCTATTCATCGTGCTATAATTAATGGTGATTATAAAACAGGAATAACTATTATGAAAATGGTAGAAAGATTAGATGCTGGACCTATTTTAACTCAAAGAGAAATTCCAATTGAAGAAACTGATAATGTTG
>JAAZBI010000057.1 GCA_012513875.1 Mollicutes bacterium | reverse complement strand
TTTCACCACCAATGAATCAGATGTCAAAAGGACAACCGAGATTTAACGATGATGATATGTTTGATGTGGATGAGTTTATTAAAAAGATTGATGCTAAAATAGCTGAATTAGAAGCAGAAGAAAAAAACGGTAAAGAACCTAATGTGTTAGATGAAGTAAAACCTACAGTTGAATTGGAAAAAACATTGGAGACTAAAGAACCTATAAAAAAAGAAACTAGTAGTTCAGATTCTGTTTTTAAAGTAATTAAAACAAAAGAAGAAGAAAAGAAACCTTTAATTTTTAATTTAGAGTCTAATAATAATGAAGAAGAAATAATTAAAATTAATCCTGATTTAGATAAAATTATAAATAAAGATGAAGATGAAATAACAGATGATCAATTTTTTGATGATTTCTTTAGTGAAGAATAAGTGCTTTTAGCACTTTTTTCTTGCTCACTTTTTTTATTTTTGATATAATCTATTTATATGGGGCTATAGCCAAGTGGTAAGGCGTGGGACTGCAACTCCCTGATCGTTGGTTCAAATCCGACTAGCCCCTCCAAATTAAATACAACTTGCCTTATGCAAGTTTTTTTATAATAGATATGGAGGTAATACTATGAAAAATTTTTTAAAAAAATACTTGTTATATATAATAAGATGGCAATTATCGACTCCTGTTTTAGCGATAGTACTTATAGTTTTAGCTACAACTAATAAATGGACAGCAACAATAGTAGCAAATTTTATTGGAGCTTTAATTTTCTTTTGGATTGACCGTTTAATTTTTAAGCTAAATCATAGTAATCCTTTATGGGAAGTTAAAAATAACATTAAATGTTATGATTGTGGAAAAGAATGTAGAGGTTACCGTTTAGTTAAATATAAAAAATATGATCGGTTAAATGATATTAATCCTCAGTTTAGATGTGAAACTTGCTCAATTAAAAAATCAGAAAAATAGCACTCTATATTGACAAGTGCTAAAAATTATGCTATATTATGTTTACAAGAGGAGGGATGAAAAATGAATTTAATTCCAAGAAAATTCTTTTTGGAAGACTTATTCGATGATTTTCCAATCTCTGGTGCGAACAATTTAAAATGTGACATCTATGAGAAAGAGGGCAACTACATTGTAGAAGCTGATGTTCCAGGATTTAAAAAAGAAGACATCAATATTGAATATGAAGATGGTTATCTTATTTTAGCAGCTGAGAAATCAGAGGAAAAAGAAGATGAAAATAAAAACTATCTTAGAAAAGAAAGATATAGTACTTCTTTTAAAAGACAATTCTATTTAGGAAACATCAAAGAAGACCAAATTAAAGCATCATTCAATGATGGAACTTTAAAAGTTATCGCACCAAAGCAAGAAGAAGTTTCAAATAAGAAACAAATTAGCATCGAGTAAAAACAAAAAACACCTTGAAAAGTTCAAGGTGTTAATCATTTATAACAAATAGTTGACATTTATTAAACATTGTGTTAATATAGTCGACATAAATCGAAAAGGGGGTTTATTGTTATGGAAAAGGAAAGAGATTTTTCTCTAGGAAGGTTAGTTTTTAAAATTATATTGGTGATTGCATTTGTATTTTTACTTATGTGGTTATTCCCAATGCCAAATTTAAATCCTGTATATGACAGAATTTTTGCTGATAACATTGATACAATGAAGGATGCAGCGAAAAGTTATTATACAGTAGACAGATTACCAAAAGAGGTTAATGCTAGTGTAAGTATGACTTTATCAGAAATGTTAGCGAAAAAGTTTGTTTTACCTATCGCTGATTCAGATGGTAAAATATGTGATGGGGATGCATCATATGTACAAATTACAAAAACAGATCAACCTAACGAATATATTTTAAAAGCAAATTTAGTATGTCCTAATAAAGCAGATTATGTTATCGAATATATGGGATGTTATGACTTGTGTCCAGCAGTAGAGTGTATTTGTGGAACAGAATGTGAAGTGCCAGCAAAAGAAGGAAATAAGGTTACTCCACAAAAAACAGAGTATATAACAAGATATCAATTACAAAGAACTTGGTATCGTGGTACTAGACAATACACTGGAGCATCATATACTGAGTATAAACACGAAAGATATGAAAATGTAGAAGAATTCGATAGATATGTTTGTTCAGAAGGTGTTTTAGTAGGTAGTACATGTCGTATTACAGATAATTCAACAACAACACAAAAAGCTGCACCAATTGCAAACACAACATCATCAAGTAATACAACATATAGTTGTCCAACAGGATATACAGCAAGTGGAAGTGGAGCAAGTATGACTTGTTCAAAACAAGTAACAACAAGTAATACAACATATAGTTGTCCAACAGGATATACAGCAAGTGGAAGTGGAGCAAGTAT
>JAAZBI010000056.1 GCA_012513875.1 Mollicutes bacterium | reverse complement strand
TCCATTTCATCAGTTTCAAATTGCTCGTTTAAATCTAATTTGCTCAAAATATCATACTGAGTATTCATTAACTTTCGATATTTTTCTCTTTCTAAATCTTCATTCTGACTTCTAGCTTTTTTTAACATTTCATTAATATCATATATTTTATTATCAATATCTTGATAATATTTTTGATCATACTTATCTTCAATTTTTTCAAATGATAATAAATCTTTTAAATCTTTTACTCTGCTATATCCTTCTCTCTCTATCATTAAATCTTTTATATTGGATAAATCGATTTCTTTTTCATTATTCAAAGGTTTTTCAGATGATAATAAATCTCTAGTATAAATACTTCCATAAAGTTCCTCGTTTTGTTGACTTCTTGGTTTTAGTTCTTGACGAGAATTTCTGTGTCTATCCATTCTAGTTTCCAAAGTATCACCTTCTATTCTATTTAAATAATAACATATTTTCTTTGTTTTGAAAACATGTTGTTGATTTTTCTAAAGATAAATAATATAATGTTTTTACGTAATAAAGGAGGATTTATGAAAGTTAAGGTTAATGAGGAAGAATGTATTGGTTGTGGAGCTTGTGTAAGTCTTTGCCCAGAAGTGTTTGATTTTAATGATGAAGGATACGCTACTGCTAAAGAAGAAAAAATAAGTGAAGAATTAACTCAAAAAGTTATCGACGCTTTAGAAAGTTGCCCAGTAGATGCAATAAAAAGAAACGATTAATCGTTTCTTTTTAATTCGTTTTTAATCTTTTTAATATCATAAGCACTTATCTTACGAGATTCTCCTGATTTTAAAGTTTCTAAACAAAAAGGTCCGTAAGCTTCTCTAGTTAATTTTTCAACCCGATAACCAACTGCTTCAAAAATCTTTTTAATTTCATGATTTTTACCATCATGAACAATTATTTCAACAAAAGAAGTATTAGTTTTTTTATCTTTTCTTTTTAATTTAACACGAGAAGGATATATCATACTACCATCGATTTTAATTCCATCTTTAATTTTATTAATCGCTTCACCATTAATAATTCCTTCTAGTTTTGCTAAATAAATTTTATTTACCATTTGAGAAGGATGAGACATTAAATTTGCAAATTCGCCATCATTTGTTATTAATAAAGCTCCTGTAGTATCATAATCTAATCTTCCTACTGGATATAATCTTTTATTAGATTCAAAAAAATCCATTACTGTTTTACGACCTTTTTCATCTTTAGTCGTTGTAATAACACCACGAGGTTTATTAAATAAATAGTATTCAAATTCTTCTTTTTCTAATTTTAATCCTTCAATAATTATTTCGTCTTTACTATTTACTTTATAACCAAGTTCTGTGACAATTTCATTATTGACCATAACTTTACCTTTTGAAATTAATTCTTCAGCTTTTCTTCTTGATGTATATCCTGAAGCTGCTATAACTTTTTGTAATCTTTCCATTTTATCACCTCATTAATTATAACATAAAAAAAAGAACTAAAGTTCTTTTTTTTAATAAATAATTTCTTCAGGAAAATCAATGTTTGAGACATTGTTTATTTGATAAAATAAAGCGTTGACAGTTATTGTTTCAAATTGATAAATAACTCGATAAACATATCCCTCTTTATTAATTTGAACTTTTCCTTTAACATTTTTTTCGATTGGTATAACTATTTCGATATCTTTTAAAATTTCTTCAATAACTTCATCTTGAAATTCCACTTGATATTCTGTTAAATTGGGTTGATTTTCCACTTTAGATCCTTTATCAACTGTCTTAAGATTATTAACTCCTTCTAAATAAAGATGTGGTTTAGAATAGTATACTCTTGAAGTTGATAAAATGTATTTATCTTCTTTTCCTTTTGTATAAATTTCACCATCTCTAATATATGTGATTTCTTGAATAAAGTTATCAATGTCAAAAATATTTTTTTCAATTTTATAATCTTTATTCCCGCTGTTAAAGATTCTTAACGATTCATTAACTCTAGTATTATTAGTTGATCCGTAAATACGTAAATCAACTGCATAACCGTTTATACCTTCTGAACTTATTTCCATTTTTTCAACATTTTCTTTTAATTTGGCATTGCTTCCACAACCAACCATTAAAAACAATATCATAACTAAAAGAATTTTTTTCAAATTTTTCATTTTTTCCTCCTTATTTTATTCTAACGGCATTAACTCTGCCGGAAAGCCTATTCCTGTCCAATTATCATTGAATCTTGTAATTGGAGTTCCTTGAACTGTAATCGAACTAAAACCTATATTCATTTGAAATGCTCCACCATCAATTGTTACAACTGAAGCTGGGATAGTTAATTCTTCTATTTGATTTCCTAAAAATGCAGCACTACCAATATAAGTTAAATTATTTGATAATGTTAATTCTGTTAGAGGAGAATACATAAATGCCACAGATTCAATTGTTGTCACTGAATTAGGTATTATTAAACTAATTATTTGATTATTTCCAAAAGAAAAGTTTTTTATGGTTTCTAAATTTTGAGATAAAGTTAAATTTACCAATTGATTTTCTGCAAAAGCATTAACTCCAACATAAGTTACTGAATTGGGAATAACTACACTATTTAACACATTGGTCATAAATGCATAATCTTCAATCCGAGTTAAATTGTTACTTTCTGGAATAACTATACTTCCAATTTGATTAGAAATAAAACTTCCCATATTTATTGTTTTTAAACTACTAGGCAATGTTATTGTCCCACTCAGTCCCATTCCGGCAAAAGCATACTCATTTATCGTTTCAATTCCTTCTGGAACTATTACATTAGTTCTTTTAATACCTCCATAACTTACTAAAACCTTTTTATTAACTGAACCATCTGGATTCCTTCCATATATAAAAGCCTTATTATCAGGTAATTTATTATCATTAAATGCTTGTGAACCTATGTAAGTTATTGTTGCTGGAATATCTATATCAGTTATATTTTCTCCAGAAAAAGCATAATCTCCAATTCCAATAACCTTAACTCCATTTATCATTTCTGGAATAGTAACATTTCTACGACAAGATTCATCATATCCATTAATATAACCATCTTCGAAATCAAAACAAGTATAATATGGAATAGGCATTAAGTTAGTAGGAAACCCTATGTTTCCCCATTTATCATTAAATCTATATTGATCACCATATATAATTATCGAAGTAAATTCATTACTTAAAAAAGCACGATCATAAATATGTACGGTTGCTGGGATTGTCAAATTTGAAATTTTGTTGTTTGAAAATGCCCCAGAGTTGATTTCAGTTATATTATCCGGTATTACAAGATTTGTAATTTTGTTATTAGCATAAGCATAACTGTTAATAGTGCTACTATAATAGCTACTAGAAGTTGGTAACGTTAAACTTGTGATTAAATTATTTTCAAATGCATAGCTTCCAACAGAACCATCACTTGGTAATACTAAATTAGTAATTTGATTGTTTTGAAACGCATATTCTCTTATCGCTATATCATCCCCTTGAAAATTTAAACTTGTGATTTGATTGTTTTGAAATGCATAATTTCCAATATTACCTAAACTACTTGGTAAATTTAAAGTTTGTATTTGATTGTTTTGAAATGCATAATTTCCGATATTACTTAAATTGTTTGGCAATACTAAATTTATAATTTGATTGTTTTGAAATGCATAAATTCCGATATTACTTAAATTGTTTGGCAATACTAAATTTATAATTTGATTGTTTTTAAATGCATAGTTTTCAATATTACCTAAATTACTTGGTAAATTTAAAGTTTGTATTTGATTATCTGCAAAAGTCCCTGCAGCTATAGAATTAATATTGTCTGGCAAAGTTAAACTTGTTATTTGATTATATGCAAAAGCATAACCATCAATAT
>JAAZBI010000089.1 GCA_012513875.1 Mollicutes bacterium | reverse complement strand
TAAAAACCCTGCAGAAAAACTGCAGGGTTGATTTGCCTGTGCGGGTAAAGGGACTCGAACCCCCACGCCTTTCGGCACCAGATCCTAAGTCTGGCGCGGCTACCAATTACGCCATACCCGCGAAATTCCGTATATACGGTGTTTTCTTTAATCCATAGGCATTTCTGTCATTATTTTATTTATTTTCTGTTCACGCCTGTACACGAATTTGTGTACTTTTGTGTTAATAATCCTTTGGTAATCCTTTGGTAAAAAATCATAATTATGGCAAATATCACAGTCTGGGTATACGAAAAAAAACCTCTCGCAAATAAAAAGCTCCGTGTATATATTCGTTTGATCCATAAAAATCGTATTGCTTATCACGCTACAAATATAGCAGTTTTTCCAAAAGATATTGCAAAGTCAGATAATGGGTATCGCATAAAAGACAAACGCATTGCTTTGGTACTTTCTCAAATAATAAATGATATGGATCAGGAAATTCTTGACATGGGTATAAAGACAGATCATTATTCTGCTTCCATGCTGATAAATACTGTCCTTCGGAGGTACAAAAGAAGACAGCCAGATTTTGTTGATTTCTCCAAATACTACATTAAAACAAATTTTGCAGGAAGAAATGGTTCTGCAGAAAATTATTCATTATCAGTGAAAAGATTATGTGAATTTTACGGAAGAGAAAAGATATTAGCCAATGAGATAACTATTTACAAATTGAATCAGTTTGAAAAGTGGCTGCGCGATCGGGGCCTGGAAAGAGGGGTGACATTGTACCTGACATCCATTCAAAAATTATTTAAGGAAATGCGACTGGCATACAACGATTACGATAATGACGATATCGTTATCAAGAATAATCCCTTTGAGGCATATAGGATTCCACGGTCAACGCCAAAACGTAAAAAAAGGTCCCTTACCCTGGAAGAACTAATGGAAATCCGGAATTATCAATGCAAGAACTACAAAGACACTTTTACACGTGATATGTTTATGTTATCATTTTACATGGTTGGCATGAACTCCAGGGATCTGTACGACTGCCCTGCACCAGTTATGGGTCGTATAGAATACAACAGAGGAAAGACGAAGGACCGAAGAGAGGACGAGGCGTTTATCTCAATCAAGGTTGAGCCTGAGGCCCAGGAGATCATTAACAAATACAAAGGGAAGAAGAAGCTCCTGGACCTGAAAGATTTTGTTTCTTTCAAACAATTTAACAATATACTGAACAAACATCTGAAAAACATAGCCCCAGGCCTGTTCTTCTATATGGCCAGACACACCTGGGCATCCCTGGCCAGGAATAAATGTGATGTATCAAAAGACGATGTGGCAATGGCCCTGAACCATATTGATCAGGCATTGAAGACAACAGACACCTACATTGATCCGGACTGGACCATTATTGACCGCGCAAACCGCAAGGTGCTGGATTATGTCGCAAGTATTGAATAATTGCTTATTTTTATGAGTTTCATATAAGACATCTTTACTATCTGATACGACATAATAAGCGAAATATATTCTTTAGGTCATTTTTGGATATTTGCTTATTCATGGTAAAGGTGTCAGGCAATATGATACAATAGGGCACTTTTGTTTGATAAAACAATATGTACTATGCCATGAATTATGTCTTTAACACAGTTAAGTTGATTAACTTTGATAAGTGTTGTCTCATTTTTTTATGCATTTACAGATAGAATTATTTTAAGTTAACTAATAAAAATGATGTTTGATGGAAACGTTTGACTCCAAAAAAACCAATCTCTATGAAATACTAAAGAATATAGAGATGGGAAAGATCCAATTGCCCGACTTTCAACGAGGATGGGTATGGGATGACAATCGCATAAAAGGAATATTAGCTAGTGTCGCGAAGTAATTTCCCATAGGAGCGGTGATGCTGCTTGAAAACGGAAATGAATCCATCCGGTTCAAGACAAAAGCCATTGAGGGTGCACCTGATGTAAACGGCAAAAAACCAGAGATGTTGATTCTTGATGGACAGCAACGGCTCACGTCACTTTACCAGGCAATCATATCCAATAAAGTTGTAAAAACAAGAAATGCTAAGGGGTATGAGATAAAAAGGTGGTATTATATTGATATGCAGAAAGCCCTGGATCCGGATACTGATCTTGAAGAAGCAATATTTTCAATCAACGAAAACAAAATAGTAACTGAGAATATTGGTCGCGATGTAGTATTGGATCTAACAACCCGAGAGAAGGAATTTGAGAACATGATGTACCCCGTTAGCCTTATAGACGAGTATGATACATGGTTCCCATCTTTTTTCGAATTTTGGGAATATGACAAGGAAAAAATTAAGTTTTGGAATGAATTCCACAGAAGAATTATTCTGGGTTTTAATAATTACTCGCTTCCTGTGATTGAAATGACTAAAGATAATCCTAAGGAAGCAGTATGCCAGGTTTTTGAAAAGGTAAATACGGGTGGTGTATCGCTCTCTGTTTTTGAATTGCTTACTGCTTCTTTTGCCTCTGAAGAATTTGATCTGAAGGAAGATTGGAATCATATTAAATCGAAATTCAAATCTTTTAAAGTACTCGATAAGACCAGTGAGATTGATTTTATTCAGGCTATCACTCTCTTTTCTACTTATCGGAGAAAAATTGATCTTGAGCAGGTGGGTCAAAAAGATAACTTTCCTGCAGTAAGTGCCAAGAGGAAAGAGATGCTCAATCTGGAGTTGTCTGATTATAAAAAGTATAGAAATCAGATTGTGGATGGTTTTATCAAAGCCTCCAAAATTCTCGTAGAAAACCATATCTTTCACTCAAGAGATGTCCCATATACAACTCAATTGGTGCCTATGGCAGCCATTCTCTCACAACTGGGAAAGGATATTGACAATGTGGGAAACAAAACCAAGTTGATGCGGTGGTTCTGGTGCGGTGTTTTCGGTGAATTATATGGCTCTGCAAACGAAACAAGATATGCCCTCGACATTGTACAGGTTGTTGACTGGATATTAAGGGATGGACCTGAACCGAAAACAATCTATGATGCCAATTTTGTTCCGTCACGACTACATACACTGAGAACACGAAATAGTGCCGCATATAAGGGAATTTATGCCATATTGATGGATGACAATACCCGTGACTGGTTATCGGGTACCAAGATAGATTTCAGCACGTACTTTTCTGAGTCTATAGACATTCACCATATATTTCCTGTTGCATGGTGTGAAAAAAAAGAAAACGCCATTTCCCGAAGCGATTACGATTCCATAATCAACAAAACGCCTTTGTCAGGCAGGACTAATCGTATTGTTAGCGGAG
>JAAZBI010000007.1 GCA_012513875.1 Mollicutes bacterium | reverse complement strand
TTATTATTAACAGCTTGTGGAAAGACTGATATTGAAAAACTTGAAAATAAATATGGAGAAAACAACGAAGTAATTAAAGAAGAATTAGAAAAAATCACTTTAGCTGATGTTGACAATTATTTTAGTGGTTTATTTAAATATGATGAAAATGGAATGGAAACTAATCTAGGGTTATCTACTAAAGAGTTAGAAAACTTTGTTGTAGCAATGCCATATATGAATCAACCTAAATTTTATATGATTTTAAAACCAAAAGCTGATAAGGATTTAAAAGCTAGAGTTATTAAACAAGTTGAACAAAAAATAGACACAATGGAAAACCAAATTAGAATGACAAGCGATACAGCTACTGATGAAGAAACAAAAAAACAAATTATAGCTGATGCAGATTTGATTAAAAACCATTTGAAAGAAGAATATAAAGGTTATTTAATATATATTTGTTCTCCTGATAATGAAAAAGTTTTAGAAACAATTAAAAAATATATAGATAAAGAGTAATATTACTCTTTTTTTTTGATATAATAAAAACATGGTGATAAAATGGAAAAAATAAATTATTTAAAAAAACTAACAAAAAATTACAGAAAAGAAATATGGACAAAATTTGTTCATGCTATAAATGATTTTGAAATGATTACTGAAAACGATAAAATTGCTGTTTGCATTAGTGGTGGAAAAGACAGCATGATTTTAGCTCTTTGCTTTATGGAATTACAAAAACATCGTCAAAAGAATTTTTCTTTAGAATTTATTACAATGGATCCTGGTTATAAAACTAAAGATTTAGATAAGATAAAAGAAAATGCAAAAATATTAGGTATTGATTTAAAAATATTTAAAAGTGATATTTTTGAAATAGTAAAAAAGCATGGCGAAAATGACCCTTGTTATTTATGCGCAAGAATGAGGAGAGGACATTTATATAATTATGCTAAGGAATTAGGATGTAATAAAATAGCTTTAGCGCATCATCAAAATGATGTTAATGAAACTATCTTATTAAATATGTTTTATAATGGGGCTTATAAAAGTATGCTTCCTAAATTAAAAAGTACTAATTTTTCTAACATGGAATTAATTAGACCACTATATTATGTTAATGAAGAGGATATTGTTAAATATATTAAATCTTGTCAATTATCTTTTATCGATTGTGCTTGTGATAGTATTAAACTAAAAGAAGGTAAAAGAGCAGAAATAAAAAATTTAATTAAAGAATTAAAAAAAACAAATAAAGATATAGAAAAAAACATTTACAAGTCATCAACTAATGTATTATTAAATACAGTTATTGGTTATCAGAAAGATAATCAAGCTTTTAACTTTTTAGATGATTATTAATCTTTGAATTTTTATAATAATATGCTATAATATAATTGATCTATAGATATCGTTCTTCTTATTATAAAACCTGGCGTTTTATTCGATAAGGGAATCTAAAGTATAGCTGGTGTTGAAAGGTCACCACGAAAGTGATGTGGCTATCCTAAAAGTTATATGGTGATACCCACCTGTTTTGTTACAGGTTTATCGTTTGGAGAGCGACTCTATGGATCATAAAATAAACAAAGTTTTTACTTTGTTTATTTTATTTAAAAAATGATATAATGATAATGGTGATAATATGAATGAAAAAATAGAAGAATTTATTGATTATATATATTTAGAAAAGAAATTATCTTTAAACACTAAAAAAGCTTATTATAAGGATCTTTTAGATTATAACGACTATTTATCCCAAAAACATATTTATAGCCCTGAAAAGATAAAAAAAGAGCATATTAATCAATATATTGAGTTATTATCTAAGAACTTAGAGAGTAGAAGTGTGAATAGACATATTGTTAGTATTAAAGCTTTTCATAAATATTTAAATCGTCAAGGGATTATAAAAGAAAATATAACTTCTAATTTAGAAAACTTAAAAACAGGTATTTATTTGCCTCAAGTATTAACTATAGAGGAGATAGATGGATTATTAGATATAAATCCTGAAACTTCATTACAATATCGAAACAAAGCAATGTTAGAATTAATGTATGCCTCTGGTTTGAGAGTTAGTGAATTAATTAATTTAACTTTAGATGATATTAATTTAGAAATGGCAATTTTAAGATGCATTGGTAAAGGTAACAAAGAGAGAATGATTCCGTTAGGAGATATAGCGTTGGATGCTTTAAAAAAATATATCACTTTATATAGATCACAATTATTAAAAAAATCATTAACCAACAAATTATTTTTAAATAATCATGGTAAAGGAATAAGTAGACAAGGATTTTCTTTAGTATTAAGTAAAATTGCTGGAGAAAAAGGTATAAAAAAAGTTTTTTCTCCTCATACATTAAGACATTCTTTTGCAACGCATTTATTAGAGAGAGGAGCAGATTTGAGAAGTATTCAAGAATTGTTAGGTCATAGTGATATTTCTACCACTCAAATTTATACTCATATTGCTACTGATAAAATAAAGGAAGAATATGATAATTTTCATCCCAGAAGTTAAAAAAAAGGATCCTATGATCCTTTTTTAATTCATTTTTGTTTTGTTAGTCGATAAATATGCTTTTCTTCTTTTATTTCAAATCCTAATTCGTATACTCTTTCGTCTACATATTGCCTTATTCTTTCTTGTTCTTCATAATCTAATGTTTCTTTAAAATATAGGAAAAACTCTTTTAACATTTTAGCAGATTTTATATCTTTTTGTTCAAACAAGTTATATATATTATGTTCTAATCTTCCTAATAGAGCACCATTTTCTAAAGTGTCTAACTTTTTATTTGATATTAATGCTGTTCTTAAAGGTTCAATATGATGAAAAGTAAGAACATTTTTTTCATCAATAGTTCCCCCTAAAAAGTATCCGGGATAATATTGAAGCAAAACATCTTTAAGAACGGGGAGAGGAAAAGGTTTCTGATAATCTTCCCTTGTTTTTAATTCATTTAAAGTAGTAAAAGTTTCTTCTCTTATAACAATCATAAAAACCTCCAAAAATCACAAAAAAACACGCTAAAAAGAGTGCTTTTTTATTTTAAAATAAAAATTTTATACTCAAAGTTGTTAAACATATTTAAACCCCCTTAGAGTTTGAAGTAGTGTATATATAAATTATAGTATATAAAAAAAGAATAGTCAACAATTATAGCAATAAAAAGAAGTTAACATAATATATATTATGAGAAGTTAAATAAAAGATTGATTTTTATCTAAATATGATATAATTATCTCATAAGGAAGGTGTTTTTAGGTGAAAAAAGTTATATTCTTGATAATAAGTATCATAATTATTATCTTATTAATAATCTTTTTACCTCAAGAAAAAACAAAACTTCAAGAAAAAGATTATCCAATCATTGAAAATTTGGATTCGAGCTCTGATTTAGTTCAAGGATTGTATGCTCAAATTCAAATATTTAATGAAGACATTAAGACTGGACAAACATATTTTGGTTATTTATAT
>JAAZBI010000055.1 GCA_012513875.1 Mollicutes bacterium | reverse complement strand
GAAACTATTGAAAGAAGTCAATATGAAAAAGAATTTATGGATTTAGAGGAATTTCTTTGTACATCAAGGAGAGTTTCTCGAAAAGGTTTTAGGACAATTCCTATTATTAATGATGATGAATCAATAGATTATTCTTTTTATCAAAATAAAGAGAATAAATTTATTTCTTCATCTGCAGAAAGTTTTTATCCAATTGATTGTTTTACTGATAGTGGAATATTTTTGTCTTTTTTAAACAAAAAACCAAATGAAGATCATTTATTAAAATTTTTTCCTAAAGAAAATATTGTGTCTAAAATAAAAAAGAAAAACATTATTAAAAAAACAAACTTTTTCTCATTTTATAATTCAGAAAAAAATTATGTTGTTTTAGCATATAATTTAAATCATATGTTAATTTATCAAATAGATTCTAGTAAAAAAAACTCAGAAGAAATAGTGATTGTTCCCAAAAAATATCTTGATTTCAATTGGGAATTTAGTAAATTTTTTTCTTGTGGATTATATCCTGAAGAAATAGAATCATTAATTAATAAACAATTATCTTTAAAAGAAGAATCTCCTGTCAAGCAAAAAATAATGCATTAAAAAAGTTTTAAAAAAACTTTTTTTTATTGTATAATAAGATGAGAGTGGTGATAACGTGTTAATAGATGGAATAAATATAAATTATATTGAATATGGGAAGAAAAAAGGACAAACAATAGTATTATTACATGGTTGGGGACAAAACATTCAAATGATGGATGTTTTAGGTCAACCATTAAAGAATGATTATCGCATTATTATTCTTGATTTACCTGGATTTGGACAAACATCAGAACCTTTAAATTCTTATACAATGGAAGATTATTATCAATTGTTAAATGAATTTTTAATTAATTTAAAAATAAAAAAACCAATTTTAATTGGACATTCATTTGGAGGTAGATTAGCTATTTATTATGCTTCTAAAAAAGAAGTAGAAAAATTAGTTTTAATGGGTTCACCTATTAAAAGTCATTCTAAATCTGATAGTTTAAAAGTTAAGTTTTTAAAACTATGTAAAAAAATTCCTTTAATTAATAAACTTGAATCATTTGCGAAAAAACATATTGGTTCTAATGATTATAGAAATGCTTCTTCAATTATGAGAGAAACATTAGTCAATATCGTCAATGAAAATTTGGAGGAAGCTGTTAAAAAAATCAAAGCTTCAACTATTTTAATCTGGGGAAGCAATGATAAAGAAGCTTTAATGGAAGACGCTAAATTTATTGAAAACAATACACCAGATACAGCTTTAATTGTTTATGATAATGCTTCTCATTATGCTTATTTAGAAAGATTAGATCAAACAATTGCTATTTTAAAGAAATTTTTTAAGGAGAGTAAATAATGGAATATTTTTATATACCTTTAGTTTTAATTGGATGTTATTTAATTTTAAGAACTAAAAATGCTTTACATGTTTTACAACAAAATTCTTATAATTTAGATGGTCGTTATTTTAAATGGATTTTAACTAATCGAATTAAGATCTATACTTTGTTTGATCATTTAACACTTTTGTTAGCATTACTATTTATTTTTATTAATGATAAAAATATTATTTTAATTTCTACATCAGTTTTATATTTTGTGATAACAATTTTTTCTTTTTTAAAAATGAAAAAAGAAACATATAAACTTAAATTTAAAGTTACATCTCGTATTAAAAGATTAATTTTTACAATTTTTCTTATTTATACAATTCCAACTCTTTTAATAGTCTTAAATTTTGATATTAATCATCTTCATGATTATTTCTATGGTTATATTTTAATAGGTTATTTACAATACTACGTTGTCTTATTAGCGCTTTTCATTAATAGTCCGATTGAGAGACTAGTTTATTATTATTACTATTTTAAAGCTAAGAAAAAATTAAAAGGAATGAAGAGTTTAGATGTGATTGGAATAACTGGTAGTTATGGAAAAACAAGTAGTAAAAATATCTTAAGTGATATTTTAAACATTAAATATAATGTTTTACCTTCTCCTAAGAACTTTAATACTCCTTATGGTTTAATGATAACAGTTAATAATTATTTAGATAAATTTACTGATTTATTAATCGCTGAAATGGGAGCTTATCGTAAAGGAGAAATAAAAGAACTGTGTGATTTTGTTCAACCTAAATATGGTATTCTAACTAAAATAGGAGTCGCTCATTTAGAATCTTTTGGTTCTCAAGAAAATATTCAGTATGGTAAATTTGAATTAATTGAAAGTTTACCACAAGATGGAATTGGTATTTTAAATCGAGATGATGAATTACAAGTTAAATACCAATTAAAAAACAAAGTTAAAATAATTTGGATTGGCATTGAAAATAAAGCTGATTATACAGCTGAAAATATTAAAATAACTAAAGATGGATCTACTTTTGATGTTTTTGTTAAAGCAGAAAACAAATCATATAAATTTCAAACTAAATTATTGGGCAAAACAAATATTTATAATCTTTTAGCAGGTATAGCTTTAGGGCATCAATTAGGTATTAATTTTGAACAATTACAACAGGTGGTAAAATTAGTTAAACCAGTTGAACATCGTTTAGAATTAAAAAAATATGGTACAATAAATATTATCGATGATGCTTATAATTCTAACCCTTTAGGCGCTAAAACAGCTTTAGAAGTATTGAAGATGATGAAGGGTAAAAAGATTATTGTTACCGCTGGTATGATTGAATTAGGAGAACAACAAAACAAATTAAATAAACAGCTAGGAAAAGATATAGCTGAAGTTTGTGATGAAGTTATATTAATTGGAAAAAATCAAACCAAACCAATTTATGACGGTTTAGTAGATAGTAAGTTTTCTAAACTGAAAATCCATGTTCTTAGTGATATAAAAGAGGCTTTTCCTTTAGTGAGAAAATTAGATGAAGGAAATACTTATCTCTTGATAGAAAATGATTTACCTGATATATTTAATGAATAGGAGTGATATTATGAAAATCAAATTAGGAGTAATCTTTGGAGGAGATTCAGTTGAACATGAAGTTAGTATTATAACAGCTGTTCAAGCTATGGAATTTATCGATGAAGATAAATATGAAATTGTACCAATCTATATAACAAAAGAAAAAGAATGGTATACAGGACACGCTTTAAGAGACATTGAAAATTATAAAGATTTAGACAATTTAAAAAGATATACTAAGAATGTTGTTTTATATAATAAAAACAATGAATTTGTTTTACAATCTAAAAAAGGATTAAAAAGAACTATCAATACAATCGATATTGCTTTTCCAATCGTTCATGGAGCAAATATCGAAGATGGAACTTTAGTAGGTTACTTATCTTTAATTGGTTTACCATTTGTAGGTAGTGATATTTATGCAGCAGTTGTAGGACAAGATAAAGTATTTATGAAACAAATTTTTCAAGCAAATAATATTCCAATCTCTCCATATGTTTGGTTTTTTGAATCAGAATATAAAGAAAATCAAAAAGCTGTTCTTGATAAAATCAAAAAATTAAAATTCCCAGTAGTTGTTAAACCTTCTCGTTTAGGAAGTAGTGTGGGTATTAGCAAAGTAAAAACTATTAAAGATATAGAACTAGCTATTGAAGAAGCTATTCAATATGATCAAAAAGTTGTTATTGAAGAAGCAGTAGAAAACTTAATTGAAGTTAATTGTAGTGTTCTAGGTAATTATGAATATCAACTTCGTAGTGAAGTTGAACAAGTAGAAACTACTAATGATATCTTAACTTATGAAGATAAATATTTAAGTAAAGGCAAAGGCAAAATGAAGACTGGTATTAAAAAAGGTGGTAATGTACCTAATCATTTAATACCTGCTAATATTAGCAAAAAATTAAAAGATGAAGTTATCACCTTAGCTAAAGACTCTTTCAAAGCTTTAAACTCTTCTGGTGTTGTAAGAATAGACTTCTTAATAGATAAGAAAGCAAATAAAGTTTATGTTAATGAGATGAATACGATTCCAGGATCTTTAGCATTTTACTTATGGGAACCAGCAGGTAAATCATATACTGAATTATTAGATGATGTGATTACTTTAGCTATTAAAGATTATAAAAAGAGAAGTAAATTTAAAACTTCTTTCTCAACTAATATTTTAAGTAATTATAATGGAGTTAAGGGTTTAAAAGGAATTAAAAAATAATAATTTATCTTGAAATTATTTGGTAAGTATTATAAAATATATTTACCAAATAAATGTCTCCTTAGCTCAGTTGGTAGAGCAAGTGACTCTTAATCACTGGGTCCAGGGTTCGAGCCCCTGAGGGGATACCAAAAAGTATAATAGATTACAAGAAATTGTAATCTT
>JAAZBI010000054.1 GCA_012513875.1 Mollicutes bacterium | reverse complement strand
TCCATTTGACAAACCAATTCTTTCATATTGTTTCTTAACGAACAATCTCTTCTCTTCCTGACAAACTCTTCTCTTATTGATGAATATTTTCTTCTCTTTCCGCGCGCGCAGCGCCAATCTAACATTTTATTAACCTGCATTGCGTTAAACTGGCGCGGAACTTGCCGAGCGTAGCGACTAGCAAGTTCCGTGACAGTAGCAATGTCAGGTTGAATAAGTTGTTCTGCGTCTTCCCTATATTTTATCTATTATTTTTGAAAAATCGTTTTCTATTCCAATAATTTCTAACTGAATAGATAATTGTCCTCTATGATGTGTTTGGTGATTCAACCATTGTAATAATAATTTCCAAAGTTCCAGCTCTATATTTTGAGAACCAAATGCTATTTGTTTCTTCATAAGATATTCTTCTTCTTTAATGTTTTTAATAAAATCAATAATTTTAGAATCAAGTGTTATCCGCAGGTCATAAAAAGCTACAAAATTATTTACAATGGTTTCTCCAGATATTACTTTAGATTTGTTTATTATTTCAAATGCTTTATTATCCTGTTCTGTAATAGTAAAAACTGAAAACCGTTGCAACCATTTAATATCTGAGCGTATTACATGAATAATGTTCTCCCCAATGTTTTTATAATAACATTTTAATGAGCGATCAAAATCATTTTTAGAGATATTTTTTAATAAGTCATAAATAATTCTGTTAGTTTTCTGATTATAAGTTGATAATGCCAGAAATAATTCTTTCATAGTATCTCCCTAATATTTCTTCCCTATTGCGCCGTAGGCGTCCGCAGAACATTTGCTTAACTTGCAATTCCGCGCCCGCAGGGCTTGGCGCGGTTTGTGCTTTAGCACATAACCGTGCCAAAGGAATTGTCAAGTTGAAGCGTTTGTTAGATTTTCTATTCACAGAATGTATTATTTAATAATCATCTTCATTAAACCAATCTTTCTAATTTTTCCTACTTTTAATCCTAGTTCAATTCTCATACTACAAATCAAATTTCCAGTTTCATTAATTACTTCTAATGGTTTTAATTCTTTAGCATGATCTCTTAACTCAATCCATTCAATTAGAATATCTTCGGATGCCCACGCCATTGCTTTAGGTGTCCATTCCGTGAGTATTCTTAATGCCTCTGATGGAGCTTTTGCCGGATTTTTATTTCCTATTGAAATTAAATCAATCAATCCTCTTATTAGTTCTTGATAAATATCGGTTTTCTTTTGATGTATTTGTAATTGTATTTCTTTTGTCTTTTCCAAATATCTTGTTAAAAACTGTAATAATGATGAAGCAATTAATGTAATAATCCCTCCATATACAACAGCTGATATTGTAGGCTCCATTTTTTGTAATGATTTATTCAATAATTCAATTAAATCTTTAATAAAAATTATCAATACTAACAATAAAATAATAACTGTCATAATCACAATTGTATTAATTATTGTATCAGAAACAGTTCTTTTTATTCTATTTTTCCTAATAACGTTCATAATAAATCTCCTTCAACATTGATAGAATACTCATTTTTAAACAAAATATAGTAATCTATGAAGTTTTACTTCGTTCCGTTTGAAAGGACAACCTAATGAAATAGAAGATGTACAAATAATAAAAGATATTTAAATAATTCCGCGCGACGGCCGGAGGCCCGCGCTGCGACCAAGAATGTGCTTATAGGATTGCATTTAACGTTCCGCGAGTACCCGAAGTTGGCGACCAACGGGAGCTAATTTGGGCGAAGGCCGAATGGCCGGAGCCGGGTACTCGCTGTTAAGTGCAGTCCTAGAAGACATGACCAACCCCCGTGCCGACGGCCGGAGGTCCGGCACGGGTTCAATAAAATTAATTACTCTTTTTATTTTCTAATGAATTACTTTATGATATCTCATCTAAAAATAAATATGATTCTCTTTCTGCCCGCGCAGCGTGAATCTAACATTTGCTTAACCTGTATTTTCGCGCCCGTAGGGCTTGGCGCATTTTGTGCATCAGGAGCGCAGCGACAGCACAAAATGTGACAAAGAAAATATCAGGTTGAAGCAGTTGTTAGGTTCTTGAT
>JAAZBI010000053.1 GCA_012513875.1 Mollicutes bacterium | reverse complement strand
TAAAGTGTAATAATGAATGTTATATTACTGCTTCTCTCTTAGATGAAAATATAAGTGAAGTGTTGGGTAATGTTGACTATGAGCATCAAAGTTTTTCTGAAAGAATTAATGGTTTGAATTTTAACTATGAAAACGATGAATATACAGGAGTTTTTAATAATTATGATACTAATAGCTTTGTAAAAGTATACTCTAATTTAATTGAATCTAAAAAAACAATTGAAAAAGATAAAACAACTATTGTAATTAAAGAAAGAGTTGCTTATCGTCTATATAATGTGATGAACGAAACATATGAAGTCTATAATGGTTTAGTAATGATAGAACCTTTAATTATTTGTCCTTATCTTGATGATGAGTGTATTGAAGATTATATTAATGATCATCAAGATAAATTTAATATTTATGAATATCAATATATATTAGAAAATGATAATTATATTTTTAAATCAATTAAAAAAAGCAATTAATAATTAATTGCTTTTTTGTTTAACATAAATACTAACTACTTTTCTTAATCTATTTTTCTAGATTGAATTTCGGCGATTTTTTCAAATACTTCTGTAGCATTATCTGCATTAATTTCTGTATAATTTAATTCTTTTAAGGCTTGTACTTTTAAAGTGTTTAATTCTTGTGTACGACTTAATTTTTCTTCTCTTTTAGCTTCCATTTCTTCAACAAAACGATTGTGAACTTCAACTATTTTACTACGAGATGCTCCACCATTTGTAAACAAATTCATAGCTTGAAACATGATTCCTTCAAAAGTGGTTTGTTCTTCTTCATTAAAAACAAATTCTCTTGGTTGAATGAAACCATGAGTTTTAGCTAAGAAAGCTAAAAAATATTTAATTTCTTTAGAATCATTATACATTTGTAAAAAATGATATAAATATTTAATTGCAGTATATGAAGTGTTGTTGTTATCTTCCGCTAA
Source organism: Mollicutes bacterium (assembly GCA_012513875.1). Lineage (GTDB taxonomy): Bacteria > Bacillota_I > Bacilli_A > RF39 > UBA660 > JAAZBI01. The sequence goes on along the minus strand of JAAZBI010000053.1, from coordinate 20,770 downwards.
CATTTCTTTTAGAATATCTAAAATTTCTCCTAATAATTGTTGTTGTTTTTTATTTAGATCTTTAAAATCATAAGCTGAGAAATCTGTTTTTAAAGTATCATTTTCTTGTTCTTGTAATTTTTTTTCAATTTTTAAAATATAATCAATATCTACTTTAATGTTTTTAAATTCATCGTTATCTTTTATACCTAATAAATTAAATAAACGCATTTTTTTATCTTTAGGCCATTCATCTAATGTTTTTAATTCTAAATAATTATAAACCATTTGACGAGACACACCTAAATATCTTGATAATTTTACTTTAGAAATACCTAATTCTTTTAATAAGTTATTTAATTCTTGCATTTATTAACTACCTCCTATTATCATTTTAACATAACAGTGTCAATTGTCAAGTGTCAAAGATTGACAACGTTATGTAAATTAAAGATAATTAATCTTTTGATTATTTAAATAAACTTCATCAATAATTCCTCCGCCTAAACATTCGTTTCCATCATAGAAAACACATATTTGTCCTGGAGTTACAGCTTTACCTTTAATATATTTAACAAAAATATTGCCATTATCTAAATATTGTAATTGAACAGGAATATCTTGTTGTCGATATCTAAATTTAGCATGGCAATTGATTGGTTTGTGATCACTTAACCAATTTATGTTGGTAATTAATGCTAAATCACTATATAAATATTTATTATCTTCTCCTTGGGCAACAAATAAAACATTGTTTTCAATATCTTTTCCTACAACGAACAATCTATCTTCATTTCCACCAATGTTTAAACCTCTTCTTTGTCCAATTGTATAATACATTAATCCAGAATGAAGTCCTATTTCTTGATTAGTCTCAATATCAATTATTTTACCTTCTTTTTGAGGAAAATAATTTTTTAAAAATCCTTTAAAATTTCTTTCGCCAATAAAACAAATACCAGTTGAATCTTTTTTTAATGCTGTTTCTAAATTTAATTGAGAAGCGATAGTACGAACTTCTTGTTTATTTAAATTGCCGACTGGAAATAAGACGTTTTCTAATTGTTGCTTAGAAGTGAGTGCTAAAAAATAAGTTTGATCTTTATTTAAATCTATACCTTTTAATAGTTTATTATCTTCAATACGAGCATAATGACCAGTTGCTATGTAATCTGCACCTAACTTTTTAGCTTCTTTTTTAAATAAATCAAATTTAATATATTTATTACACATAACATCAGGATTAGGTGTTCTTCCTTTTTTTAATTCATTTAAAAAGTATTGAAAAACATAATCCCAATATTCTTTAATGAAATCCACTCTATAAAGAGGTATATTTAGCTTCTCACAGACTTTTAATGCATCATTGTAATCTTGTTCTTGAGGACAAATATCGTTCTTTAAATCAGGATTTCCTTGAATATCATTATTTATCGATGAATCCCAATTTCTCATAAATAAACCAATTACATTATAACCTTCTTTTTGTAATAAATAAGCAGCGACAGATGAATCTACTCCTCCACTCATTCCAATAACAACTTTTTTCATTGCATCACCTAATTTCTATAATATTATATCATAAAAGATTGTGTTATACTTTATTTAGATAAAGGAGGTTTTATGAAAATATTAGTATGGATTTTAATTATATTAGCTCTTTTAGGATTGATTGCTATAATAATTGCTCCTTTAATTTAAAAAAAGATGAAATCATCTTTTTTTTATTCAATATTAAAATCTTCTAACTTACCATCTTCTGTTAAAATTTTATTAACTTTTTCTTCAGCTGTTTTTAATTTATCAGAAGCACTTTTAGCTAGTTTCATAGCATCAGTATATTTAGTAATAGCTTTATCTAAATCAACATCACCATTCTCTAATTCTTTAACTAATTCTTCTAAGTTTTTTAATTCTTCTTCTAAAGTCATTTTCTTTTCCATTTTACTTCTCCTCTATTTTTATTATTTTACTATGTGCTTGACCATCTTTTAATTCTACTTTAATAATATCATCTATTTTTAAATGTTTAATACTAGTAATTGCTAAATCGTTTTGTCTAACGATAGCATATCCTCTTTTTAATGTATTTAAAGGATTTAATACTTCTAATTTTTCAATTAATTTTTGAAGATAATTGTTTTTTTGTTCAAATAATTTTATTGGATTATTTAATATATAATTATCGGTTAATTTAGAAAAGAAATTCTTTTTCTTTTCTAAATTATTAAGCATTAAAGAATTGATTTTATCTAGTAAATTAGTAAAGGTTTGTTCTTTAATTTGAATAATATTAATTGGATTTTTTAAAACATAGTTGTTTTGTAAAACAAATAATTTTTCTTTTAAATTTTCTAATTTATTTTTAATTTGTTTGCTACTTCTAATTTTATAATTATCGATTTGATTTAAAACATCTATGATGTTAGGAACAGCTAATTCAGCTGCTGCAGTTGGTGTGGCAGCTCTAACATCTGCTACAAAATCAGAAATAGTAAAGTCTACTTCATGACCAACAGCACTAATGATTGGGATATCACATTTATAAATAGCTCTAGCTAAAAGTTCTTCATTAAATGGCCAAAGATCTTCTAAAGAACCACCACCACGACCTAAGATAATTACATCTAAATCATATGTTTGAGCTATTTCTAATTGTTTAATTATATTTAGATGAGCTTTTTCTCCTTGAACTAAAGTTGGAAATAAGATTGTTTTAGTATTAGGAAAACGACGATTAATAGTCGATAAAACATCTTTGATAGCAGCTCCTGTAGAAGCAGTAATGATTCCAATCTTTTGAGGGAGATATGGAATTGGTTTCTTTTTACTAGGATCAAACAATCCTTCTTTATCTAATTTAATTTTTAATTGTTCAAAAGCTAAGAAAAGATTACCTAAACCATCTTCTAACATTTCTTGAACATAGATTTGATAATTGCCTGTGCTTTCATAAACACTAATCTTACCATAGACTAAAACTTTCATTCCATCTTGAGGTATAAAAGGTAGTTTTTGAGCACTTGAGGCAAACATAATTGCTGAAATCCTTGATTCTTCATCTTTTAAAGTAAAATAATAATGACCTCTAGTATGTGCTTTAAAATTAGATATTTCACCTTTAATATAAATGTTTTGTAAATGATCATCATTATCTATTTTATATTTTAAATAACGATTAACAGCTGTAACAGTTAAATAGTTTTGATTCATACTTTATCACCTATTTTTCATAATTGCATCTAAAACCCCATTGATAACATCTTTAACAGCGTCATCTGAATATACTTTAGCTAATTCAATAGCTTCGTTTATACAAATAATATCTGGAGTATCTGTATAGATTAATTCATAAATACCAAGTCTTAAAATAGCTTGGTCTGTTTTACCTAAACGATCGATAGTCCAATTTTTTAAATGTTTGTTTGCTAACTCATCAATAGCTTCTAAATTGTTAATTATTCCATAGACAGCTTCTTTAATAAATTCATTATCTATTTCCATATTTTCATTAATTACATTATCAATATTATATTCCATTTTGTTCTTTTCATAAGCTGCTATTTGATATAAAATTGTCATGATTATAATTCTTGATTTACTACGATTGTATTGCATTTCTATCACCTAATAGTATTTTAACATAAAACAAGAAAAAAACCACTAAAAGTGGTTTAATATGCTTTAACATTTTTTTGATAATAAGCTTGAGGATGAGCGCAAACTGGACACACATCAGGAGCATCAGATCCTTTGTGAATGTATCCACATTCTAAACATACCCATTCAATCTCTTCATCTTTAGAAAAGACTTGATTATTTTTAACATTTTCTAATAATTCAAGATATCTTTCTTCATGTCTTTTTTCGATTGTGGCGATTCTTGTAAATAAATCAGCAATCTCTATAAATCCTTCTTCACGAGCTTCTTGTGCAAAAGCAGGATATAGATCTGACCATTCTTCATTTTCTCCTTTAGCAGCATACTCTAAATTTTCTAAAGTAGTTCCAATATATCCGCCTGGGAAAGTAGCTGTTATTTCGATATCACTACCTTCTAATTTTTTATAAAATAAAGAAGCATGTTCTCTTTCATTTTCAGCTGTTTCTAAAAAGAAATTTCTTATTTGTTCATAACCTTCTTTTTTCGCTTTTGAAGCATACATCGTATAACGATTACGAGCTTGACTTTCACCTGCGAAAGCTTTTAATAAATTAGTTTCTGTTTTTGTTCCTTTTAACATATTTCTTCCTCCTCTACTATATATAATTATACTTTAATTTGATTTGTTTTTCAACAAATATTCATATTTTTCTAAGATTTGATATATTGAAGTACAACTCATAAAAATCATAACACTATTTTTATGAATTAATAATTTTTCAACTTCATTTAAAGATATTTTTTCACCATTATTTAATTCATTTAAAATTAAATCTGAAGAGATATCTGGATAATCAATTTGTGATTCTCGATCAGCTTTAATATCCATAATATAAACTTTATCTGCAAGATTTAATGCTGCAGCTTCTTCATGATAAAAATCTTTAGTTCGAGAATAAGTATTAGGTAAATAGATAGCTACTATTTCTTTATCTGGATATTTTTGTCTAGCACTTTCAATAGTTACTTTTATTTCAGTATGATGATGAGCATAATCATTTATTGTGATAATTTTATCAAAATTATGAACTGTAAATCTTCTCTTTGCCCCTTGAAAAAGATTAATTGCTGTCGCTATCTCATCAGGATTAACATTCTTTTCAATTAATAATGATATAACTGCTAAAGCATTTAATATCATATGTTTACCAAATATTTTCAATTCAAATGAATGAATAAATTCATTATTTATATAGCAATCAAAAGTTGATCCTGTTTCAGTTAAATTAATATTTTTAGCAATAACATTATTATTATCATTAAATCCATAAAAGATTACTTTTTGTTTAAAAGATAATTTTCTAATATTTTCATCATCACCACAAGCTATAACTAAATCTTTAGTTTGATTAACAAATGATTGGTAAGCTGAAACGATATCATCTAAATCATGATAATAATCAACATGATCTAATTCGATATTAGTAATAATAGTGTTTTCTGGATAATAATCAAGAAAATGTCTTTGATATTCACAAGCTTCAATGACTAAGTTTTTATTATCAGGATTAGCATAACCTGTTCCATCACCGATTAAATAATTGGTTTTAGGAAAATCAGATAAATGATTTATCGTTTGTGCTAATAGAGCTGTTGTTGTTGTTTTTCCATGACAACCACAAATAGCAGTTGTTGAAAATATTTTTGTTAATTCACCTAACATTTTATTATAAATTAATATGTTCAATCCTAATTCTTGAGATCTTTTTAATTCTGGATGATCTAATTTGAAAGCTGGTGAATAAATTACTGTTTCATCAGTTAATTGATACTCATTGTTATAATGGATCGGTATATTTTTTAATTTTAATAATTCTTCAGTATATTTAGGTTTAGAGTCATCATCATAACCTATAACTTGATGACCTAAATCATTTAAAATAACTGCTAAAGAACTCATTCCCGAACCTTTGATTCCAATTAAATAATATTTCCCCATACTATCTCCCCTTTTTATATGGAATATGATTACCATATCCTTCATCATCATAAATATCTTTGTCAATAAGGGATTTTGAAAAACCATTATTTTCAGCACATTTTATTGAAGAAATGTTTTGATAATCAATATCAAGATAAATATATTCAATATCAGGATCCTTAAAAGCATACTTGACTATTTGATTTAACAATTTACTTCCATAATGTTTGCCACGATAATCTTTTTGAATTGCATATTTAATCGCAACATTTTCTTTGTTTCCAAAATAACCAGAACACAGATTGAACAAACCAATAAAATTTTCCATTTCAAAAACAAGAAAACAATTTTTTAAATCAATGTTTAAAAAGCGCGTAATTTCCTCATCTTTTGATAATTCTTTTATTAATTCTAAATGATGAATATTTTCTTGGTTTAATTTTTGAAAACTTAATTTTATCATCTTATCTTCCTTTAGGTTTATTTTTTCTAATTCTATTTTTTTTATAAATAATTTGTTTGCTTAAAACTTTTTCTTGATCTATATTAATAGTATTTAAATGTTCTAAAACAATATTTTCATTGTTTAATAATTTGAAATATAATGTAGAATCTATTTTAAATTGAGTTTTTTGATTAACTAAATTATTCTCAAAACTATTAATTGTAAAAGTTGCTTCCTCACCATTCTCATAAAATTTGGAATATTTAGATAAAATATATTTTTTATTATTTATTAAAATTATGTTTTGAGTAATAATTTGTCTATCTCTTCCTCTTATAAATGAAAAATCTTTATAATGATTTTTCATCATAAAATCAGATTTACTTAGTGGATATCTATATACATGTTTTTCATCTGAAATCCATTGATTGGTTAATAATAGACAGTCACGATTATCAAACTTTCTGTTAGTATTAATTTCATAATTATTTATATCTGTTATATTTGAATTATGTTCGAAAACAGTTATGTTTTTTGATTCGTGACAATTTTTTAATTCTTTTTCAAAATTAAAATAATATTCAGTTTTTTCTATAATAACATTAGTTCTTTCGTTATTAATTTTTCTTTCTTTAAATGAAACACTTTCGATAAAAACACCATAATTATTCGAATTAATAAATAAATTATAATTATTAATTAAACCAGTTTTTGTAATTCTCTTTTTAATAATGTTTAGTTCGTTTTCTTTTATATAGATATTTGTTCTAATTTTTTTTGAATTTGCTATTTCATTTTTTCTATATAATTTATATAGTTTTTTCCCTACTAAAACTTTAAATTCAACTGGTATTTGTTCTAAAAAATTATTAATTGTTTCAATGTTTTCTGATCTATATCCTAAAATTTTAGTTTTTCTTTTATTTATAGTTAATTGATTTTTTATTTCAGGATAAATATCAATTAATTCTTTTAAATTATTAATTTTAATAAAGTCTTGATTATCTTTAGAACTTTTACGATATTTTATTCCTACTCCACCTAATTCTTCAAATGGAAATAAATTTAATTGATAATCATCAACTAAGATAGAATTATAAGGTTTTATACAAAAAGCTTTTTGTTGACGATTAAAAACTGGTATAAAATCAATTTCACATCCTAAATTTTTAAGAGCTTTCTCTTTATAAAATGCTTCTTCTTCACTATTACAATTAGTTAAAACATGGATATTAAATAAATTAGAATCTTGTAACAATTTAATATCTTCAATAGTATTATCAAAAGGTTTACTATCTTTTAAAACCTCTTCCCAATTTAATTTTTTAAAATGTTTGGTAATTTCTTCTTGATCATTATATTCATTTAAAAATTTGTAAAACACTGGCCAAGTATTCCAAATTACTCCATCAAAATCTAAATATAAGTCTAATTTTCTCATTACATTTCCCCCAGTCATGTGATACAGCTTTTATTTAAATTATATTCAATAACTTATATAAGATATAATATCATATTTTAATAAATAAGAAAAGATTGAAATTACTCTCAATCGTAATAATTACTTATTGTTTTACTTTGATTGCAGCTTGTGTGGCTGCTACATTAGGGATGGTAATATTTGTACCATTTTTAGTACTTTTTTATCTCTTACACATTCCTTCTATTACAGTAGTATATACTAATGCTTATTGGGTATTAATAAACTAAGATAAATTATTTATTTTAACTTTCTTGTTTCTTGTAATGTATCAACAGTATTTCTTGCAAATCTTGATACCTCACGAGTAACTATTAAATCAAATCTTCCTGCTTTTGCATCCTCTATCATTCTCATAAAGTTTTTTCTTTTCTTTATAGAAGTTCCTGTTATAACTTCATCTATATATCTATCATATAGAATCCAATCAGGATTTTTCTTTAGAATATCATCATAGTATTGAACTTGATTATCTAAAGCAGATAATTGAGCTTCATGTTCAGTTGAAACTCTAGCATATATTGCTACTTTCCTTCTCATTAAATCACCTCTACAAAAAAATATCATTTTCATAAGAATAAGTTTAGGGTGCGATAAGTTCAAAAAAAAAGATTAATGATAAATATCATTAATCATCTATAAATACAATTCCATCATCAATAAATAATAATCAATTTTTTCTCTATCAGGAGCAATATTTAGTTCATTATAAAATTGCTGAATATACTCTTCATCATAATTACGTCTGATTGACTTTTCGCAAATTGCTAAGTCAAACCACTTATCAGCAATTCCACATTCTCCCACATCAATAAAACCAACAAATTTATCTTTTAAAGCAAATATATTAGGCAAACTTGTATCACCATGTGAGAAACATTTTTCATCATTAAACTTATTTTCTTTTAAAAATCTAATGATATTTTCTAAACTTCCAAATTTTTTTAATGTTTCATCTTTTAAATCTTCTATATGAATTAAATTGTTTTTTACATTATTTTCTACTAATGCTAACTTATAATCAATAGAAACATCAAAAGGACAATCACTAATATCAACATCATAAATTTGACTAAACGCTTGTGCAATTACACTAATTCCGATTTTTGGATTATTTAAATAATATTCTGAACATGCCATTTTGCCACCAACAGATTCTGTAATCAAATATTCCGTATCATCTGTATAATCATATAAAGTAATTCTAGGTACACTTAACTTATCATTAAGCCATTTAAGTTTTTCATGTTCTGATGTAAGGTTGCCTTTAGATGAAATTTTAATAAAGTAAGTTTTATCTAACTTTTCAATTTTAAAAACTTGTGAATCAGAACAACCAATACTAATTTCTTCTAATTTAGCATCTTCAATAAATGTTTTAACTTTTTCACTTAATTTATAATTAAAATTCATTTTATGTCACCTATTTTCTTCTATCGTGTGAAATATTTTCAGAAGGAACTAACTTTTTTGTTTTTTGTTCTTTGAAATAATCGTAATTTCCTAAATATTGTTGAAACTTTTCATCTTCGATGTTAACTACCCTTTCAGCTAATTTATTGATAAAATATCTATCATGTAAAATAAAGAAAAGTGTTCCTTGGTATTTACTAAGTGCCTCTTCTAACATTTCTTTTGTATCAATATCTATATGGTTTGTAGGCTCATCAAGAATTAAAAGATTAGCTTTCTTTTGAATTAATTCAAATAATTTTAAACGTACTTTTTCTCCTCCGGATAATTTACCTACTCTTTTAAATTCTAAATGTTCGTAAAATTACTAAAAAAAGATGAGATTACTTCTTACCTTAATATACGGGAATATCTTAATTTTACGAGCATTCAATCTTAAGTATTAACAATAAATCCATTCACAATTCCTAATATCAAACTAATTACTGATAATATAATTGCTATAGTATTTAAAATTAAGCTAACTTTTAATTTGTACTTTTCTTTATTGCTTTTAGTCAATATTATACCAACTATACTCAATATCATTCCTGGCAAAAATCCAATAGCTACCATTTTGTCTCCAATAGGCAAACGAACAATCATTAATGTACTAATTATTGATAGTGTTCCTAATATAATTCCTACTTTATAATTTTTCATATATATCCTCCTCTACTATAAGTATAACATATAAATTACATATTTTATCAGCCATTTGAATGATCGCAATATTACTATTTTACGAACATAAAAAAGACTAGATATTCTAGTCTTTAAACTACTTTTTATTAGCCAAATTTGCTTGTGCTGCGTTAAGGACTGGAACGTAAGAGAGCTATATTTATATAAAAAAGCAACTCTGCTTTTACTTTTATATTATATTCTTCATATAATTCTCTTTCTACAGATTTTAATTCATCACTACCTTCTGTTATACCAGTAGGTAATTCCCATTTACCATTTCTTCTTTTAGCAATTAAGATGAAATCTTCTTTTCTTATTAATGCACAAATTATATTATTATTCATTATCATTTCTTTACTAATATACGTGGTTTTAATGATATATTATAGTCTTTTCTAAATTCTTCACCTAATTGCTTATATTCTACACCACATGTATCAAGTATTTCTCTTGAAACTGCATTATCATCTGAATCATGATATTTATCTTCACGATATATTATTTTTTTAATTCCATTTTGTACAATTCTTTTAGCACATTCTGGACATGGAAATAAAGTACAATATAGTGTTAAATTTTCTAATTCTCTTTTATTACCTTTAAAATTATCTATAGCATTTGATTCAGCATGACATACTCTTTTATATTTATTTACTGGATTATTTGGATCATTATTCCAAGGAAATAAATCATCATGATAACCTATAGGGGCACCATTATAACCAGTAGATAGAATATAATTATCTTTAACTAAACAAGCTCCTACTTGAGTATTTGGGTCTTTGCTTCTTTCTGCCATTACTGAAGCAATTAACATAAATGCTTCATCCCAATTTAAATAATCTTCTCTAGCGTCCATAAAATCCTCCTACAATAATTCTTTTAATTTTTTTACTATTTCTATATCTGCACCTAACCAATCAACAGAATCTAACTGTTCTTTAGATAACCATTTCATACTTTCATGTTCTAATTTATCACCATTACATACAAGTTCTATATGGTCATTTAATAATTCACAAAAATAAGTATGCATTGTTAAATGAAAATTAGAATAATCATATTCAACTGTACAAATATAATCATTAACTTTTATTGAAGCATTTAATTCTTCTTTTATTTCTCTAATTAATGCATCTTCTTTTCCTTCATCAATTTCAGGTTTTCCTCCTGGAAATTCCCATCCACCTTTAAACTCTCCATAACCCCTTTGGGTTGCTAATATGGTGTTGTCTTTTTTTATAACAGCAGCTACTACTTCTACTTTCTTTAACATATTAATCACCTTTTATTAATCTTTTATTCTTTTCTTTAGTTACAGAATCATTTATTCTATTATAATCGTCATTATCATCAAAAAATTCTTCATTATATGGATTGTTAAATACTTCATTAGGATCAATTTCAAGTATTTTATCTAAGACTTTCAATTCTTTATCACTAAGTTTTTTTAATGATTTTGTTAAAATTGATCTTTTAACCTCAAGTGATTGAAAATGATAATACTCTTCTAATTCTTTTTTAGCACATACATTAACATATGCTTTATTGAATATTAATCCATCCTGATCATGATTATATAATAAAGCTTCTGCAGTACCTCTAAGTAAATAAAGTCCATATAAATTTAATTTATTAACTAATTCTTCTAATTCTTCTTGTGTTAAGCCATTAAATTTTTCCATACAAAACCTCCTATAATTCGTCTTCTTTTACTAATACACCTTTTTTATTTGGTTTATATACCCTTTTTTTATTTTTTTCTATTTTTGCTTCAATTTTTTTACCTAAATCTATATTTAACATTTCTGATATTCCAAGTAAATAAATGGCTACATCAGCAAGTTCTTCTCCTACATCATCTTGTTTCTTTACCCATGCCGTATGAGCTTCACCTAATTCAGCAAATGTAAAACAAAATTCTAGATTAATATCATCAGTTGGAAATCCATGATTAATCTTATTTTGTAAAACTTCTTTTTGTAATTTCTTTAAATCCATTATTCATCATCTTCTTTTCTTGAATCTTCTAATTGTTTTTTAATTAAGAACTTTGTTAATATAACATCAGCATCTGCTAAATCATAATCTAATAATTCTTCAATATTAACCCATTTATATTCAGAGTGAGCAGATAATTTGAAATCTCCACTTACATAATCACATTCATATAATTTTAAATCTACTATATGACCTGGATATTCACATATACTATGAGTTAAATATTCATTAATATTAGTTTTAATATTATATAGTTCAGTAAATGATCTTTCTAATGTAATTTTTTCATCTTCAAGGCCTACTCTTCTTCCTCCTGGAAATTCCCATTTACCTTTAACATGATCATCTTTATTTCTTTTTGCTATTAAACATTTACCATCTTTCATTATTAAACCACATACAACATCTAGTATCTTTTTATGTGGTGATACGTTAGTTACTTCAAAAGGTAATCCATTATGTTTAACAACTTGTTTTAAAAATAATCCTATAGCTGTTGACATAGATAAACCTAAATCAGTTAATACTAATGTAGCTTCTTTCTTAGTTTCCACATCAACTTGTATATTTATTGCACTCGTTTTATTTTCCATATTATTCCTTCTTTCTAATTCAATAATATTCTAAAAAAAATCAATTGTCAATATTTTTCTACAATTTTACTACAATTTTACTACATTAACAAAAAAGATATATTTTAAATATATATCTCCTTTATAATTTTTAAATGCTTCTATTGTTTTATCTCTATCTATTTGTTTTAAATCAATCATTTTATTATTACCTTTAATAAATTCATATATTTTATCATCTCTAAATCCTATAGCAGCAGCATCTGAAGCAGTATTACCATAATATACTTCTTTTATATTACTCCATATGATTGTTCCTAAACACATTGGACATGGATAACAAGTAGTATATAAGATGCAATTACTTAAATCATTTGTATTTAGATTCTTACAAGCATCTTTAATAGCATTCACTTCAGCATGAGAAGTTGGAGATCATTTTCTTTAAGTACTTTATTTTTACCTCTACCAACTATTTCATTTTCTTTAACTATAACAGCTCCAAATGGGCCACCTTCTGTATTATCTTCTGATAGTATTATTGCTTCTTCCATATATTTATTCGTAATTATTCTCCTCAATTTTTTCAACAATTAAATTATCAAATGATTTCTTAACTGTATTATATGTTTTTTTATTCCTATTATTGATGTATAAACAAGAAACTATTCCGATAGAAATAAGAATTACTGTTATTATTAGTATCAATATTTTTTTCATTCTATTTCACCTCTATTATCATTTTATTATAAAAATAAATATTGTTATATGGTGCTACATATCTAGATCATAAGCATCACCCCTTTCAAGATCTTGTTTCTTATAATTCTCTATTGCATTAATAATATATTGCTCTATATATCTTTTATCTCTTTTTAACAATTCACTTGGAAGTGCTTTTTCAATTTTATCTTTATTAAATGATATTCTTTATTTTTGATTTCCTTTCTGCTGACATAATATTTCTTCTAAAGAATCGAAAGTTAATTTTTTATTCTTAGATAGTTCTCTTATTTTAATAGCTTGTCCATGACTAGGTGTTACATCTTCATATGTAATACCCATATATACTAATTTTTGTTCTTCTTTATTTAAATATGATAATTCAACAGCTGGTTTTAATCCCATTGTTAAAACTGTTCTTTTATCTTTTAAAACAGTATCATCTACTAATTTTAGTAGTTCAGGTATAAGATTTGTTAATCTTACATATCTATATATTTGTGTTTTAGTATCATCTATTTCGTTAATGGACTGTGACTTTGTTCCCTTAGGGGAAATTTTCTTTCCTTGATGTTTCATTGCATCTAATTTCATTTTATATGCAAAAGCTTTTTCTGATGGTAATATTTTATCTCTATACATATTAGAATCAACCATCTCTATAACCGCTTCATCATATGTTAAATCTTTTATAATAGCATCAATATATTCTTCACCATTAAGTTCAACTGCTGCTTTTCTTCTATGACCAGATATTATTTCATATCTATTATCTTCTTTTTTTCTTACGACTATAGGTACCAATAATCCATTATCTTTGATGCTTTGAGCTAGTTGCATTAATGAGTCATCGTTTACTACTTTAAAAGGATGATCTTTAAAAGAATCAATCTCTCTAATTTTTAATTTGATAATATTATTCATAAATAGAGTCCTCCTCTATTTTAAAATTCAATTTCCATTCAATATATTCTTCATAAGAAATTTCTCTTTTATACCATTTTTCTCTCATCATATCCCAATCATCCATAAATTTTTTGAAAAAAATAATATTCTCTTCATTTATATTTGGAATTTTAGATAAATCAATTTGATATTTAGGTATTATTTCTTCCATCCACATTAATATATAAAATAAATCAATCGGCTTTCTAAAATCATATTCTCTTATAGAATTAACATTAATATTCAATATGTTTGCTATTTCCATTAATCTTTTATCTTTAGGATTTCTATTTCCTCTTTCATATCTTGTCATAGTTCTTCTTTTACATTCACCAGTTAATCCTAATTTATCTGATACTTCATCTTGAGACATAAATCTAAATTGTCTTGCAAAAGCAATTCTAGATCCTTGAGATAAATCATTTAGTTCTGGTTTCATATACATTATTCGCATATTCAATTCCTCCATTTCCCTATCGCACAACATTAAAAAAAGACTAAGATGTACGACATATTAGTCATCTTAGTCTTAATTTTCTATATAAATTTTAATTCTTTGTGCCTTTATATATTCTATGGATTTATTGAATATTCCCTTGAATATAGGTAAATAAAGGTTTTATGAACTAGTTCTTTTTAGTTCCAGACTTTATTGCGGCTTGAGCTGCTGCTAAGCGAGCTATTGGAACTCTAAATGGAGAACAAGATACATATTTTAATCCTATCTTATGACAGAATTCAATAGTTGCTGGATCTCCTCCATGTTCACCACAGATTCCTAATTTAATATCAGGACGAGTTGCTTTTCCTTTTTCAACAGCTATTTTAACTAGTTGTCCAACTCCAATTTGATCTAATTTTGCAAAAGGATCTGATTCGAAGATACCTTTACTATAATATTCTTCTAAGAAAGTAGAAGCATCATCACGAGAGAATCCAAAAGTCATTTGGGTTAAATCATTTGTTCCAAATGAGAAGAATTCTGCTTCTTCTGCAATTACATCTGCTGTAAGAGCAGCTCTTGGTATTTCAATCATTGTTCCAACTTTATATGAAATATTTGAATTATTTTCTTTAAGAATTGTATCTGCAGTTTCAGTAACAATTGCTTTAATATATTTTAATTCATTGATATCTCCTACTAATGGAATCATAATTTCAGGAATAACATTTAGTCCTTCTTTAGCTACATTGATAGCAGCTTCAATTACAGCTCTTGTTTGCATTCTAGCAATTTCTGGATAAGTAACTGATAAACGGCAACCACGATGCCCCATCATAGGGTTAAATTCATGTAAGCTATTAATTCTATTTTTTAATTCTTCATAAGTAATTTCTAAAGAAGTCGCTAAAGCTTTGATTTCTTCTTCTGTATGAGGTAAAAACTCATGTAAAGGTGGATCTAAGTAACGAATAGTTACTGGAAATCCTTTCATAACTTTAAATAATTCTTCAAAATCTTGTCTTTGATATGGAAGAATTTTGCTTAAAGCTTCTTCTCTTTTTTCTACTGAATTAGCTGTAATCATTTGACGCATTGCAAAGATTCTGTTTTCATCAAAGAACATGTGTTCTGTACGACATAAACCAATTCCTTGAGCTCCAAAAGCTAAAGCTTGTTTAGCGTCTTTAGGAGTATCAGCATTAGTTCTTACTTCTAAAGTGCGATAACTATCTGCCCAACTCATAAACTTCTCAAAATCACCGCTTATTTCAGGTAATGTAGTGTTTATTTTTTCTCCATAAACTAAACCAGTTGAACCATCTAAAGATAAATAGTCACCTTCATTGTATATTGTTCCATCTTTAGTTATAAGTTTTTTATTTTCTTCATCTATTTTTAATTCGCCACAACCAGTAATACAACATCTACCCATGCCACGAGCTACTACAGCAGCATGTGATGTCATACCACCCCTAATTGTTAAGATACCATTAGCATCATTCATACCTTGAATATCTTCTGGTGATGTTTCTAAACGAACTAAGATAATTTCTTTTTCACCATTTTTCTTAGCACTAACAACATCTTCTGCTGTAAAGAAAATCTTACCAGTAGCTGCTCCTGGAGAAGCTGCTAAACCTTTAGCAATTGTTTTAGAAGATTTTAATGCATTAACATCAAAATTTGGATGTAATAATTGATCAAGATTTCTTGGATCAACACGAAGTAAAGCTTCCTCTTTAGTAATTGTTCCATCTTCAACTAAATCAACGGCAATTTTTAATGCTGCAGCTGCTGTTCTTTTTCCATTTCTAGTTTGTAACATAAATAATTTACTGTTTTCAATTGTAAATTCCATATCTTGCATATCGCGATAATGTTCTTCAAGAATATGAGTTATTTTAACAAATTCTTCATAAACTTCAGGCATAATGTCTTTTAACGTTTCAATATCTTGAGGTGTTCTAATACCTGCTACTACATCTTCACCTTGAGCGTTAATCAAATATTCCCCATATAATTTGTTTTCTCCAGTAGACGGATTTCTTGTGAAAGCTACACCAGTTCCGCAATCATTACCACGATTACCATAAACCATTTCTTGAACGTTAACGGCTGTTCCCCAACTAGCAGGAATATCATTTAAACGACGATATAAGATTGCTCTTTCGTTATTCCAAGATCTAAATACTGCTTTGATAGCTGCCATTAATTGTTCTTTTGGATCTTGAGGAAACTCTTCTTTAGCTAATTCTAAATAGTTAGCTTTAAATTTATTAACCACTTCTTTTAAATCTTCTGCTGTTAATTCGGTATCATTATTTACGTGTTTTTCTTCTTTAATTTTATCAAAAAATCTTTCGAATGAAGCTTTAGAATACCCCATAACTACATCAGAAAACATTTGAATAAAACGTCTATATGAGTCATAAGCAAAACGAGGATTGTTAGTAGCTTGAGCTAAACCTTCTACTACTTGATCATTTAATCCTAAATTTAAAACTGTATCCATCATTCCTGGCATACTAGCTCTAGCACCAGAACGAACAGAAACTAATAAAGGATTATTTAAATCTCCCATCTTCTTTCCTGTTTTCTTTTCTAAGTTTTCTAATTGTGACCAGATTTCAGCAATTGTTTCTGAACTGAATTCTTGATTATTTTCATAATAATTATTACAACTTTCTGTTGTAATAGTAAACCCATTAGGAACTGGTAAACCAATACTGATCATTTCAGCTAGGTTAGCTCCTTTACCTCCTAATAAGTTTTTCATTTCTTTGTTGCCTTCTTCAAAGGCATATACGTACTTTGTCATTTTACCATCCTTTCGCACTATTAATTATTATATCAAAAAGTTAAAAAAATTAAACCCTAATTAACTTAACTTGACATTATTTTTTAAAAGCTCTTGGGTGAGCTTTTAGATAGGTTTTTCTTAAATGTTCACTAGTAATGTG
Source organism: Mollicutes bacterium (assembly GCA_012513875.1). Classification (GTDB taxonomy): domain Bacteria; phylum Bacillota_I; class Bacilli_A; order RF39; family UBA660; genus JAAZBI01. The sequence goes on along the minus strand of JAAZBI010000053.1, from coordinate 3,496 downwards.
AGTATAAATACTAGTTGTACTTAAGTTAGCGTGTCCTAACAATTCTTGAACAGTTAATAAATCTGCCCCTCTTTCCAATAAATGAGTGGCAAACGTATGCCTTAATGTATGAGGTGAAATATGCTTTTTTAATGAAGTATGACTAATAATCTCATTTAAAATATTACATATAGATCTTGGAGTTATTTTAGAACCACGATTATTTAAGATTAAATATTCAGAATTATTTTTATTTAATTTTAAATAACTATCTTTCAAATATTGTTCTAAAATTTCTTGTGATTTTTTTCCAAAAATAACATATCTTTTTTTATTACCTTTTCCAGTGACTAAAATAGTTCGATTAGAAATATCAATATCCTTTAACTTTATATTAGTTAATTCACTAACTCTAATACCAGTAGCATATAATAATTCTAATATTAAAGTGTTTCTTTGTTCTAACAATTTGTTTGTCCTCGGTATTTCTAATAAATCTTCTAATTCATTTAAATATAAGAAATTTGGTAATTTTTTTTCTTTCTTTGGTAAAGAAAGTAATAAAAAAGGATTAGATTCTAACTTGGTATTATTTACTAAATAACGATAAAAAGAACGAAGAGAACTTATTTTTCTACTAATTGTATTATTTTTTAATTTTTTATCATTTAAAAATCTTAAATATTTTTTTAAATTATTATAATCTATTGATTGATAATTAAATTGATTTGTTTCTAAAAAATTAAAATATTCAATTAAATCTTTCTCATAACTAGAGACTGTATTAATTGAATAAGCTTTTTGATGTTTCAAATATAATAAAAAATCTTTTACTATTTTCATTCTTTATCACCAATCTTATTATAACAAAAAAAGTAGATATTATCTACTTCTTCCATTGTTATCATAAAGCTCTTCATCTTCAGATGTTAAACCGCGAGCTCTTATTACATCCGGATTATTTAGTTCCTTTTCAGCTTTTTCAATTTCATATTCATTTTCTTTTGTCTGTTCAAGTATTTTCAATGTTTTTTGTTCAAGTTCTTTTTGTTTTTGTATTAGTTTTTGTTGATTTATATAATCCTTAAATAAAGGATTTTTTAATTTTATTTGCATTTTATTAATTATTTCATCAATATATTCACTATTAGCTTGAAAACTTGTTCGATAATTAGAAAATTTTGGATCTGAAAATTTTGGATCTTTTTTAAAAATTAAGCAACAATTTCGATAGTTTAAATAATTATCTTTAATGTGATTAATAATATTTTTTGCATACAATCTCGGATATGGTTCTCCATTGATTATGTTTTTTCTTTGCTTTCCAACATAAGGATCTAAATTATCAATTCCACCATTTTTCCAAATACAATTTTTATTAATATGATCAAAAATAGTTAAATATAATGTTTTAGAAGTTACAATAGCACGATCTTCTTTATATATCATATCTTTCTCATTTATTCCTCTATGATTATATGTTAAATGAAGATTGTCACATGATAATAAAAATTTATCATTTAAGTAATTTACAAAATCATTTTCATTATCAAAACAAGTAGTTAATTCATCTATTGTTTGTAAATCACATTGAAATAAAATACTAAGTTCGTTTTCTCCACTTTTTTCGTTTGGTATTTCTGATACTAAATAATAATTTCTTTTTTTGTTTTTTTCCATTTATTTACCTCTATTTTTTATATTGGCATTGTGAACACACAATACCACTTTTCTTTTCTACTAACATACTACCACATTCTGGACAGTTTTCAAACAATGGTTTATCCCAAAGAGCAAAATCACATTTTGGATAATTATTACAACCGTAAAAGATTTTACCTTTTCTCGTTTTTTTCTCGACAATTTTACCATCACATTTAGGACAAGCGCCAAGTATATTTATTTCTTTTTTTTCTGATTTGATATATTTACATTTTGGAAAACTACTACAAGAAACAAATTTTCCATATTTTCCTTTTCTTTCAACTAAAGGACTTCCACATTCTGGACAGTTTTCACCGGTTTCGATTGCAGGTTTTTTCTCCATTTTGTCGTATGCTTCTGTTACTAAAGAATCAAAATCCCCATAGAAACCTTTTAGTAATGATAACCATTCTTGTTTTCCAATAGCAATTTCATCTAAAGCGTTTTCCATATTAGCTGTATATTTTACATTGATAAGTTCACTGAAAAACTCTTGTAATTTATCTGTTGTTTCAATTCCGATTTCTGTCGGATTAAATTTCTTTTCTATGATGAATACATAATTTCTTTCTGTTAAAGTATCAATTATTTTAGCATAAGTTGAAGGACGACCAATTCCTAATTTTTCCATTTCTTCTATCAATTTAGCTTCTGTATATCGAGCTGGTGGTTTAGTAAAGTGTTGATTTTTATCAATTGTACTTGCAACTATAATATTAGATTTATATGTTTCAAATGGTGGTAAAATCTTGTCTTCACTTTTCTCATAATCTTGGTAAACTTTTAAATATCCATCAAAGATAATTGTTTGACCAGTTGCTTTAAATTGATAATTATTATTATCTAAGATAACAGTTGTTGCATCTACTTTTGCATCAGCCATTAACGAACTTAAAGCTCGTGAATAAATTAATGAATATAGTTTATATTCATCTGAAGTTAAATGATCTTTAATACTTTCAGGAGTATGATTTATATTAGTAGGTCTAATTGCTTCATGGGCATCTTGAATGTTTGTTTTACTTTTACTAAATTTAATTCTTCCAACATATTCTTCACCATAATGAACTTTAATATATTGAAATGTATTTTTACAAAATTCATCACTTAAGCGAATTGAATCTGTTCTCATGTAGGTAATTAACCCTGTTGTTTCTTTTCCAATATTAATACCTTCATATAGTTTTTGTGCTAAAGACATTGTTTTTTTAGCATTAAAATTCAACTTTGTATTAGCTTCTTGTTGTAATGTACTAGTTATAAAAGGAACTTTCGATTGTTTTTTCTTTTGTTTTTTAGAAACATCAGCTATTTTAAAAGCATTAGTTAATTTGTTAAGTATTTCATCAGCTTCTAATTCGTTTTTTATTTCTATTTTTTTATAATTATAAGTATCTAAGCTGGCTTCAAAAGTGTTGAAGTTAGCCTCAATACTCCAATATTCTTCTTCAATAAATTTTTCAATTTCTCTTTCACGATCAACAATTAACTTCAAAGCTACACTTTGAACACGACCTGCACTTCTTCCTCCAGTTTTTGATTGCATTAATTTACTTAAACGAAATCCAATAATACGATCTAACATTCTTCTTGTCTCTTGAGATTTAACTAAATTATCATCTATTTTACCAGCATGATTAAAAGCATCTTTAACAACATCTTTAGTTATTTCATTGAAAACAACTCTTTGATATTTATCTTCAGAAATCTTTAATGCATCTTTTAAATGCCAACTAATTGCTTCACCTTCTCGGTCAGGGTCAGTAGCTAGAAAAACAAAATCAGAGGCTTTCGCTTCTTTTTTTAATTCATC
>JAAZBI010000052.1 GCA_012513875.1 Mollicutes bacterium | reverse complement strand
GCTTGTTTAATGATTGGTATTACGTTAATATTATTTTCTAACTTACCTTTTGAATTATGGAATATTAAAGTTGCAGATGTTTTATTAATTGTTGCAACAGTATTATCTTTAATATCAGCTGTTCAATATTATTTAATAAATAGAGAATATATTTCACAAAAAGTTGAAAAAGTTAAAATAATTTAAAATTGAAAACCATAATTAACAATAAACCCTTTTTTATGAGAGGGTTTATTTATTTTTGCAAAAATAACTTTACAAAAATTACAAACAAATGTTCGAAAAACTCTTGCAATTAATTTTTAAATGAGATAAAATAATAATGTAATATAGAGGAGGACAAAATGGTTACAAAAGGTGTAGATAAAGAAAAAATTTTAGAACAAATATTAAGTGATATTGAAAAACAATTTGGTAAAGGATCTATTATGAGACTTGGTGGAGATTCAAAAAGAGAAGTTGATGTTTGTTCAAGTGGTTCATTGATGTTAGATGTTGCTTTAGGAGTTGGAGGTTATCCAAAAGGAAGAATAATTGAAATTTTTGGTCCAGAGTCAAGTGGTAAAACAACAGTAGCTCTTCATGCTATTGCTGAAATTCAAAAAGAAGGTGGAAGAGCAGCTTTTATTGATGCTGAACATGCGTTAGACCCTGTTTATGCTTCAAGATTAGGTGTTAATATAGATGATTTATTGTTATCTCAACCAGACACAGGAGAACAAGCTTTAGAAATATGTGAAGCTTTAGTTCGTAGTGAAGCAATCAATATAGTCGTTATCGATTCAGTTGCAGCTTTAGTTCCTCAAGCGGAAATCGAAGGGGAAATGGGAGATAGTCATATTGGTTTACAAGCTAGATTAATGTCTCAAGCATTAAGAAAATTATCAGGAACAATTTCAAAAACAAATACAATTGCTATTTTTATTAATCAATTGAGAGAAAAAGTGGGAATTATTTTTGGAAACCCAGAAACAACGCCGGGAGGAAGAGCTTTAAAATTTTATTCGACTATTAGATTAGATATTCGTCGTGCTGAACAAATAAAATTAGGTGAAAACATTGTTGGTAATAAAACCAATATTAAGGTTGTCAAAAACAAAGTTGCGCCTCCATTTAAAGTTGCTTCAGTTGATATCATGTATGGATTAGGGATTAGTAAAATTGGAGAAATTATTGACTTAGCTGCTGAAGCTAAAATAGTTGAAAAAAATGGCGCTTGGTATGCATATAATGGTGAAAAACTTGGCCAAGGCAAAGAAAGTGTTAAAGCACTTTTAAGTCAAAACGATAAATTGAGAGAAGAATTAGAAGCTAAAGTAAGAACTCATTTTGAAATCAATCGTTCTAAAAAAAATGAAAAGGAAAAAGAAGCTAAATAGCTTTTTTCTTTTTATGTTGTCCTTGACTAAATGAGCCGAGACCTATAAAATGGAATTATATAGTTATTAATTAATTGTATAAAGAAAGTGAGAGATTAGTATGGAAATAATTCATATTTTAACCTCTGTACTTGGAATTTCTTTAGGAGCAAGTGGAGTACTTGTAATAAATTATATTAAGAAAAAAAACACAGATAACAAAGCAGAGAACATCGTTGAAAAAGCAAAAAAAGAAGCTGAAAAACTAAAAAGAGAATTTTTATTCGATGCGAAGGAAGAAGCGCACAAATTAAAATTAGAAACTGATAAAGAAATAAAAGACAAAAAACAAGAAATAAAAACTTTAGAAGATAGAATGCTACAAAGAGAGCAAAGTATTGATCGTCGTGATGAAATGCTTCACAAACGTGAGCAATCATTAGATGATAAAGATAAAAATTTAGTTTTAAAGCAAAAAGAAATTCAAAAAACAGAGGATGAAACCGAAAAAATCAAGAAAGAACAAATTGAATTGTTAGAAAAAATTTCTAGCTTTTCAAAAGAAAAAGCTCATGATTTAATTTTGAAAAAAGTTGAATCTGAGATGGAAAAAGAAATTGCAGAATATATTAAAGACAGAGAAGATGAAGCTAAATTAACAGCAGATGGCAAAGCTAAAAATATGATTGTTGAATCAATGCAAAAATATGCTGCTGATGTTGTTAATGAACAAACAGTTTCAGTAATTAATTTACCAAGTGATGAGATGAAGGGTAGAATCATTGGTCGCGAAGGAAGAAACATTAGAACAATTGAAGCAGTTACAGGAGTAGATTTAATTATTGATGACACACCAGAAGCTATCGTTATATCTAGTTTTGATCCTTTAAGAAGAGAAATTGCAAAAATAACAATTGAGACTTTAATTAAAGATGGAAGAATTCATCCAGCTCGTATTGAAGAATTATATGATAAAACATGTAAAGAATTAAATGCTAGAATATTAGAAATTGGAAAGAATGCTACATTTGAATTAGGAATAACAAAAATAGAACCACAACTAATCGAATTATTAGGTAAATTAAATTTCCGAACTAGTTATGGACAAAATGCTCTTCAACATTCAATTGAAGTTGCTCATTTAACTGGTTTAATGGCTGCCGAATTAGGAGAAAATGTTGCTTTAGCTAAAAGAGCAGGTTTATTACATGATATTGGAAAAGCAGTAGATTTTGAAATTGAAGGAAGTCATATTGAATTAGGAGAAGATTTAGCGAAGAAAAATCATGAAAATGAAGTGGTTATTAACGCTATAGCATCTCACCATGGTGATAAAAAAGCAACGAGCAATATATCTGTATTAGTAGCAATTGCAGATGCTTTATCAGCTTCTCGTCCAGGAGCAAGAAGTGACTCATTAGAAAATTATACAAAACGTTTAACTCAATTAGAACAAATAGCTAGTGAAGTTAGTGGTGTTGAAAAAGTATTTGCTATTCAAGCAGGTAGAGAACTTCGTATATTAGTAAATCCAGTAGAAATAGATGATATTAAGAGTGTTAAAGTTGCTCGTGATATTAAAGATAGAATTGAAAAAGAAGTTCAATACCCTGGTACTGTTAAAGTTACTGTAATTAGAGAAACTAGAGCAGTAGAAGAAGCTAAATAAATAAGTAAAAAAAAAGACGTAAGTCTTTTTTTTATTGAATTCCTTTTTTGTGAGCTATTCGACTTGCAGCAGAAGCAGCAAGAGCACAGATAATATCGTCTAAAAAAGTATGACATTTAATTTTTTGTTTTCCTTCGCGATCTAATTTGCCAATAATTCCTGGTTTTGATTTATCTAAATATCCAAAATTAGTTAATGCTATTGAACCACTTAAATTAACAATGCTTAAAGCTAATATTTCATCTAAACCATATAAAGAATTATCGGTTGTAATTAATTGATTAACTTCTTCATCAAATAGTCCTTTTTCAGCACTTTCATCTAAAGCTATAGCTGTTAAAATGGTATAAATAGTTTCTCTCTTTGCTAATATTTCCATGACCATTTGTTCACATTCTTCATATGTAGCATTATTATAACTTTTCTGTAAATCATGAGTAATAACTGCAATATCTTCTATTTTAACTCCTCGAGAATTTAATTTTGCAACAATATTATTCATTTTCTTCATCCTCTACATTAATAATTTTTTCTATTTCAGGCAATTCATATTTTAAAGTTTCTAATACGATGTTTTCTAAAGTTACAGAAGCTAGACTACAATGACTACAAGCTCCTCTTAATTTTACATAAACAGTTTTATTTTCATATTTAATAAATTCAATATTACCACCATCACTCATTAAGTATGGTTTGATTGTTTCTAAAACTTTTTCTATTTTTTCTTCCATTTTATTCACCTCTATATTAATTATACAGATATTTACAAAAATAATAAAGTTAAAAATAGTCATAGTTCTTTATAATGATATAATAATATTGAGGTATTATTGTGACAAATTACAAAGTTGATAAAATTGTAAAAGGAAACGTTAGTGGCATTGAAAAATATGGCATCTTTATTAATTTAGAGAATTTTTATACAGGATTAATTCACATTTCAGAAATCTCTAATGATTATATTAAAGATATAAATGATT
>JAAZBI010000051.1 GCA_012513875.1 Mollicutes bacterium | reverse complement strand
TTGTTGAATATTCTGGTTTTAAAAGTTCTTTTCCATCTTTATCCATAACACCTTTTAATTTATTTTTAGTAACAACATAATAATTCAATTGAGGAAATAGCACTTCATAATCTTGACCAATTTTTTTGCCAGCTTCATCAATTAAATAATAATTAATTTTATCATCACTAACTTTTGCTAAACCATTTTCATCAAATTGTTGAGCCATAACATAAGTCTTGTCAAAAGCTTTTTCTCCATTTGCTTTATAATATTCGTAAAGACCTGGGGATGCTGCACAGTTTGAATTATAATCTGTTCTTAATAAATATGTTCCTGTCATATTAACTCTTCCCTTGTTAGGCAAATGACGACAGTCAACTTTTTTTGATAAATTACCATTCTGATAAAATTCAACTCCAGAAGTAGAAGAACTGTTTTCAAGCGCATAAGTATTAATATCTTTAACATTTGCTTTACTATATTCTACTCCTAAATTTAAATCTTTATCCAATAAATTTTTCTTATAATTTTTGCTACAAAGAAGAACTTCACTTTCATAAAAAACATTATCGCATTTATCTGTTAAATCAATTGTTTTATTATTTCTAAACACTTTAACACTTTTTTTATTAAGTTTTGTGTACCAGGCAGAACAAGCATTTAGAATTATAGTGTTTCCATCTTCTGACACATCGCTTACACAATGATGAACATCAGTATCAAACGATACAACTTCTTTATCTGTTTCTACATCAAATATATAATTTTTATTATTATAAAACACTGAAAAATAACCATCTTCTAAATTAACTGCTGGTATGTCTTCAGAACTAGATGAAATTGGAAATTTAATTACTTCTTTTCCTTGATAATTTATTATTGAATAAGTATTATTCTTTTCATCTTCTAAAAGTACAAAATGATTAATCCCAATAAATGAAGTTATTTTCTTATCTTTTACATCTGTAATCACTTTACCTGTGCCATCAATTAAAAAATAGTTGTTTTCAGCATCTGTAACTTTGTAAAGTCCTGCGTAAGATAAAAAATATTTATATTTTCCGAAATCCACTAACATTTTTCCGTTTTCATTAATTAAACCTGATTCATTATCTTTTCTTACTAAAGCAGATCCATTTAAGAAACTACCAGCTGAAGTGAAAATAAAATCTGTTAATTTTTTTCCGTCTTTATTAAATAAAGCTGCTTTTTTCTCACTATTTTGAAGAAAAAATGATGAGGCTTCTTTAATATCAGTCTTTTTACCATCTGTTCCTTTCATTAATAAAAATATTCCTGCACCTACTATTGCAATTAATATTATAGCTATAATGATTGGCAATAGTTTATTACTTTTGTCACTCGTGTTGTAGTTAAAATTGTTATCCATATTTTCTTTCTCCTTTTTTATATTACAAATTAATTATATCACTTTTTATTCAAAAATAACAAATTGATTTAAATTATAAATCTTATCATTTATCTTTAGATAAAGATTATACTTTCCTCTTAACCCTTCTTCATTTATATAAGCACTTAAATTTACTTCTTGAGGATCTAAATTATCATCTTCATTAAAGATATCAATACACATTGCTGTATATGCTTTAGAAGAAGCTGTTAAAGGATATGTTTTTCTATCAAATAAATTATCTAAAATAATTCTTACTTTAGTTCCTTCTAACATTCTAGCTTTAAAAACTAAACGATCTGCTTCTTTACTAAATTTTACATTATATTCCTTAGGTATGTTTTTATCTGCAAATAATAAATTATCTTTCTCATTAATGCCTTCAGTAACTCCTAAAGAACCAATTCTCGTTCCTTGACCAAAACTAAATTTACTATCATTATATAAAGGCATCTTTTCAGCGCGATAAAAATTACTAGGTAATTCTAACTCTAAAATCTTTTCATCATCTAGTAATTCTACTGTAATACTATTAGATAAAGCTCCTTCTACCATTGGAGCAGGAACATTCAAAGCATTGCCATCTTTATTAGCAATACCACCTGAATGTACTAAATAATGACCCTCATTATAATAATCAACATCTGATATATATGGAGAATAAAATCCACTACCTCTTTCTTTACCATATTGCCATAATTGCTTTATTTTCATTTCTTCAGTATCGATTTGATAAATTACTCCTCGAGAATAATTATCGTTAGGATTTAAATAATTAGAGGCTATTTTTGAACGATTATTACCATTATCAAAAATAAATATATTTCCATTAGGTAAAACCATCGCTGCATGTTGAGCCCATTGCCAATCAAAATCATCTGTCTCTGGGGTAAAGAAATATTTCTGCATCTCTTCACTCCAATTTGTTGGATCTCCAATTATCCAATTTAATTCTTTAGTTTCATAATCAATACTAATAACTGCATCTTGATGTCTTCCTGATAAAACAATCGAATTATTTATCTTATCATACCAAACAGCATTATTGTGGAACCAATCTATTTCATCCCACATAGCTGATTTTCCTTCTTCTTGAGGAAAAATCTCTGTTAAATCCCATTTATCTTTTATTGTTCCAGATTCTCTATCCATTAAAACAATATAATCTTCAACTGTACCATTAGGAAAATTATCACTAGAAATTAATAAATCTCCATTTTCCATTTCATAATAATCATGATGATATCCTCCAGGTAAAACATATTCATGATAAATCTTACCAGTTAAATCCATTTCAACCAAACCAACAGCATAGTAAGGTGGTGCGATAGGTCGTGATGAACTTAGAACTAAATTGCCATTTTCAAAACGTCCTATATCCCAAGAATAATTACCAATTAAGTACCATCTAACATCACCATTAATATCGTACGCTGTAGAATAACCACTCAAAGCAATACTAACAAAAATTAAATCATCACTAACTTTTTCTTTATCTGCATAAGCATTAGTAGGTATCACAAAATTCTCGGGTAATGGATCAGTTTTAATGATCAATTCTTTCTCTTGATCATTCATCTTGATAATCACTTTGTTTTCACTATCAGGATATAACCCATAAACAGGTATAATATGTTTACTTTCTTTATCAAAAATATTTTTAATGGTTGTCTTTTCATCTTTACCGACAACTATGATTTCCACTTCTTCTTCAGTCTCTGTTTCAAACATAATTAAAGCCGTTAATGGTGATATTTCATATGGATTTAAAATTACCTTCGGTTTATTAAAAGTATAGCCATTATCCTCTAAATCTTTTAAATAAGTTTCTTCAAGTTCATACTGTGTATCTAAAATATCTGCTATTAGTTCTACTTGTTCTCTTTTATTTAAAATTAAATATAAACCCCCTACAATAATTAATATTAATAATATTAAACCAATTATTTTCTTTTTCATATTTACTCCTTTATCTCATTTAAAACATCAAAATTATTAATTAATTCTTCTTCAATCATCTTTATAAATTTATCTTCCAAAGTAGTACTAAATCCAATAAAAGATTGTTCCCCAATAATTACATAAGGGACTCCCCTTACATCATCATTCATTATCTTAGAAAAATTATATAATAATTTATCGGTTTCTTCATTTACCCAAGCTTCAAATGCATAAACAATTATTTTATCTTGGTATTTGTTTTTAATTTTTTTAAAAAATTCTATTTCTTTTTCACAATAAGGACAACCTTCTCCATAAAATAAATAAATATTTAATTTATCTTTTACAACTTCTATTTCAGAAATCTGTGGATTATAAATTAAATAATTATCTTCATCAGACTGTCGAAAAAACATCATATATATAATAGATGTTAAACAAATAATTATTAATGTTAATATTAATATTTTCTTTTTCATATAATCTCCTCTTGATGATCTTTTTTAAAAAAGTTATTTTTTAAAAATTGATTATTAATTGATAAATTAAATAAATATAAAATTGGTTTTGATGTTAAAAAAAATACAATTGAAGTAGAAATAATAATTAAAAAAATTAAATTTAATGGTATATCAAAAAAATTAACTGAATAAAAAATCTTAATAATAAATATGTGTATTAAATAAACGCTTAATGAATTGTTTCCAACGTGAGATAAAAATTTTATTTTTTCATGAGAAATAAATTTGCTTAAAAAAAAGATTGTTACAAAAGATAAAATGTATCCACCTAATCTTAATAAAGAACCAATTAAATAATTATCTTTAAGTAGAATATAATAATTCTTTTTACCCATCAATAATTGATCTAAAGACCTAATGTCAAATTTTAAAACTAAAACTGCTATACTAATTATAATTAAACTTAATCCTAATAATGCAATGGGTTTAGATATTTTCTTTAAATAATCTTTATAGTTTAAATCGTTTAATTGATAACCTAACAAAAAGAAAGGAAAGAAAACAAAAGTTCTTTGTAAAGTTAAAAAAGATCCTAAATCTCTTGAGAAACCTACCATTATTCCAATTAGAATAGCTATTAACAAAGAATATTTAAAATTTTTAAAGAATTTTAATAATTGTTTCCAAAAGAATAACGCTAATAAATACCACATTGCAAATTGTGGAGTAAAGAAAATTAATTTACCTTTAAATAAAATTGATAAAATAATATTAATTATAAAGTAAATCAACAAGAATTGAATTTCTTTTTTTAAATTATTTTTAACAAAAAAACCGGATATTAAAATAAAAAAAGGCATATGAAAAACATATATAAAATCATAAATAATTTTAACAAACTCATAATCATGTTTATATGGCGAAAGTAGATGTCCAAAGACAACTAAAAATATTAGTATTCCTTTAGCGTTATCAAAAAAATAATCTCTTGTTTTCATTTTGTCACCTAAGATAATTATAGCATAAAAAAACCGATATTTTTATCGGTTTTATTTATTAATTAATTATTACTTTTACTAGAACCTTTTGTCTCTTGAAATTCATTCATAACCGCATTCTTTTCTTGATTAATTAAAGTTTTAATTTCTTCGGTTTTGTTTTCTTCAGAAAAACTACTATTTATTTGTTTTTCTTCTTGCCATAATTCTTCACCTAATTCTTTTAGTTCTGCTTCTTTAGCTTCAATCATTTCTTCTTTAGTTTCTTTTAAATGTTCTGTTATCGGAACTTTTGTTATTGTTTCACCTTTTTTAAATTCACTATTAATATCTTTAATACTCATATCATATAATTTTTCTTTATCAAGTTCAGAATTCATACCTGCTACTTTTTCAATATACAAGTACTTACCTAAGCTAACTTCTTTTTCTTCTGCTAATGCTTTCTTTTCTTGATAGATTGATCTAGTCATAACTTGAGCTGGGATTTTTTCCTCTCCAAGATGTTTTTCTAATTTTTCTTGTATTTTTAATTCCAATTCTTCAGCAACTTTATCATCATCACAATATGCTGTAACAACTATTTCGTTTTCAATACTAAACTCATCAATATATCCCATATCTGTAGCATTATCAACAATTATAGTTGATGCTTCTTCTGTTGATAAACCAACTAATTCTAAATCTGCCAATAAAATTATTCCATCTTCATTAAGTCCAGTTACATTGATTACTTGATCCATTCGATTAACTTCTAATTCAATACTAGGATTTATATCAATCATTACATAACTATTAGTAACTTGATATAAATAATAATAAGTTCCAAACCCTACTGCAACAATTAATAAAGGTAAAACAATATACAATAATAATTTTTTCATTCTATTCCTCCTACTTTCAATATATATGATTTTTTAAAAAGAAAAAGTCATTTACAATCGCTTTAAAAAAATAATCGTCTATGACAATTATCTTGTTTTTGAGGTGAATAAGTTATCTTTTTCTTCTTCCAATACACTAATTACTTCTTTAGTACCTGGTTCTAAAGCATCTCCTGATAAATAATTATCTCTTGCTAATAAATATCTATCTTTAGATGCTTTTAATGTTTGAATTAAATTAGGATAAAGATTACCATTACTAATTATTTCTTGATACAAATCTTCAAAAGTTTTTGATTGATAAATAGTACTA
>JAAZBI010000006.1 GCA_012513875.1 Mollicutes bacterium | reverse complement strand
TTTGAATAGCATCAAGTTGACTAATTGAAACCCATGGCAATCCATCTCCTGTTGATTGTGGAACTCCACCATTATTTCTAGCTTGATATTGCATTACATAGAAATATGTTTTTCCATATAGATTAGACGCTGGATTTTCAAAATAAATTGCATTATTTACATTCTTATCAACCCTAATAAAACCATTTTCTTTAATTTCTTTATCTCCACCATAAAGTTTTATCTTAGGTAAAGATGTTTTCATTACTATTTTTGGATTATATGAATTATATAGTAATGTTATTTCTTCTTGAGATAATGCACGGTTGTAGATGCGAACATCGTCAATTGAACCGTTAAAACAATTCCCTAACTGTTTTCCTAAAATAAAATTTGAACTATTTATATTACCTGCGGCAGATATGCCTAAATTATAATTACTTTTTATTCCGTTTTGATAAACACTTACTAAATCTAGCTCTCTATTAACTATAAAAACTATATAATTCCAGTTGTTATCAAAAGGCTTAATGTCATTAAAGCTATATCCCGCACTATAGGCAGTATCCGAACTCTTTACGAAACATCTTAAAACATTATTAGTTCCGTCGCTATATAATGCAACACCATCCAAAGTACCATTAACACTAGACAATATCCCTCCATAATTATTTATCGCATTTGATTTCATCCAAAAAGAAAAAGTAAAACTTTTTATTCCTAAGTTCAAAGAATTATTATTCACAACTTCAATATAATCATCTACCCCATCAAAATACATACACTTATTAGGCTGTCCTTTTCTGTCGGTAGTAAATGTGGCACCATAAATAGTTCCCTTATTTTCATAAGGAGTCTTGTCGGCTAAAACTGTTGCTGACTGCAAACTATCTTGCGACATAGTCCAATGACCGACTAATCCTTTTTGTAAACTTGATATTTTCATATTGCAAACCAATTTGTACCATCAGAATATAATGTTACAGAATTGTAATTATTATTAATTACTAATGTATCTAAACCGTCTATTTTTTCTGCTCCCTCTGTTGCTATTGTAATGTTATTTGTTCCTGCTAAACCTCCTGCGTCTTTAATAGTTATAATTCTACCTGAAACTAACTGTGCTGTTGGTAGTGTTATTGTAACTGCACCAGTAGCTGAATAAGTAGAATGTATTATGTTATCTGATGCCAATATAGAATATGTTGCTGTTGTAACACTTGTAACATTTTGTATATTCGCACCATAATTCTTAACAAATCTTCCGTCTATTCCACCAGCACCGTCTGAATATGCTCCAACCTCTAAAACATTATTTCCGTCAATCTTATCTGTTGCACTCATAATAGTTCCGTCTGCTGATGACGAACTTACTGGCATATCAAAACGAGTGATTCTTCCTGCATCTTCTTCGGCCTCTATTGAACCTACATTTAATTGAACTCCTACATCAACACTATTATCTTGATTCCCTTTTAATGTATTCAAAAATCCTGTTCCTGAATAATCAACAAATCTTAACCAAATATTATTTGCTAATGATACTACTGTAGTAAATAATGGACTATCCAATGGTGCTTTTAAGTTTAATGCGTTTTGTAAGTCTGTTTGATTAGATAATGTTCCAGTGATTCCACCCCATACAGCCTTAATATCTTCGTTATCAATTTTAATCCAATCATTAGCTGTCTTAACTGCTAAATCTCCAACTTCCCAATCTGTGATTCCTCCAATATCTGTTGTTCCTGCAACACTTACTCTCCAAGCCGAACCAGTCTTTGTAGTTCCTGATATATCTGGAGTATT
>JAAZBI010000050.1 GCA_012513875.1 Mollicutes bacterium | reverse complement strand
TTTCCATTTTTAAGACCGATAATTGATATCTTGACAGTCTCTTTTCAACTCGAGCTTTAACCTTGATTAAAGAATTAATTTTTAATTCATAAAGACTGTAAACTTTTGGAAACAAAACTAAATCGATTGTTCCTGTTTCATCACTAGCTGTTGCAAAAGCCATTTCTTCATTATTTTTTGTCTTAATTTTTTTAATTCTTTCAACATAAACGACTACTTCAATTACTTTATCAAAATACTTCTCAATCTTGTCCAAATCCAAATAACTACCTTGAGCTTTATAAAAACTAACCGGATGATTATTAAAATAAAATCCAAAAGCTTCTTTTTCTTTTAAACAGAGATCTTTATCTGGATATTCTTCATAATTAATCATAACTGGTTTTTCTACTTCTAATAAAGATGATCCTTTAACTATTTCAGCATAATTTATAGCATTATCAATATTTTCAATCATCGTTTTTCGATTATAATTAAAACTATCTAAAGCTCCTGATAAAATTAAAGATTCAATTACTTTACGATTAACAGAATTTCCATAAGTTCGACTAATAAAATCAAAATAATCTAAATAATCTCCACTCTTTCTTGTTTCTACAATCTTATTAGCAGTTAAAAAACCAACGTTAGAAATAGCTGCTAAAGAGAAGATTATTTTATTATCAACTAAAGTAAATTGAGCTGAAGACTTATTCACATTAGGTTTTAATATCTCTAAGTTATTTAATCGACATTCGTCTATATATTCCTTTATTTTTGTTTTATTACCAATGACATTAGTTAATAAACTACTCATAAATTGAGCTGGAAAATGAGCTTTTAAATAAGCCATTTTATATCCTAATAAAGAATACGCTACAGAGTGAGCTTTATTAAATCCATAATTAGCGAACTTTAAAATTAACTCATATACTTTTTCAGCTAATTCTTTTTTATAACCTTTTTCGATACTTCTCGTTACAAACTCTGTTTGTAATGATAATAAATCGCTTTCTTTTTTCTTACTCATTGCTCTTCTCAAGATATCTGCTTCAGCATAAGAATAATCAGCCATAATGTGGGCTATTTCCATTATCTGTTCTTGATAAATAATGATTCCATAAGTGCTCTCTAATATCTTCTTTAAAGAAGGATGTAAATAATCAATCTTTTCTTTTCCTTCTTTACGTCGAATATAACTATCAATATTAGCCATAGGCCCTGGTCTAAACAAAGCATTAGCTGCTACTATTTCTAAAAAGTTGCTTGGTTGTAATTTTCTTAAAAAGTTTTTCATTCCCGCTGATTCAAATTGGAAAACACCTTCAGTTAAAGCATTACCAAATAAATGCAAAGTCTTTTCATCATCTAAAGGAATATCTTTCCAAGAACCTTCAGGAATCATCTTTAAAATATTAGAAACAAAAGTTAAATTTCTTAAACCTAAAAAATCCATTTTTAATAAACCTAAATCTTCTAAATATTCCATCGAATAACCAGTTAAATAACCATCTTCATATTTCTTAACTGGTATATAATTATCTATCTCATACTTAGACACAACTACCCCTGCTGCATGAATAGATATTTGTCTTTTAACACCTTCTAAACTAATCGCTAAAGTATAAATCTTTTCCAATTTAAAATCAGAAGTAATTAAACTCTTCAAATATTGATTACTTTCTAAATTATCTTTTAAGCTTAAAGTTAAATTAATCAAATTACATACTCGATCTACAATTCTTAAATCTAAATCGTAAATTCTTCCCAAATCTCTAATCGCTTGTTTCCCACCTAAGGTAACAAACGTAATTATAGGCATAACTCTTCGTTTACCATATTTATCTCTAACATAATTAACTACTTCTTCTCTTCTTTCACTATCAAAATCAATGTCTATATCTGGCATTGTTATTCTTTCTTTATTTAAAAACCTTTCAAATAATAAATCGTATGCTATAGGATCTAAATCAGTTATTCCTAAACAATAAGCTACTAAACTACCTGCAGCACTACCACGTCCTGGTCCTACTAATATTCTTTGTTTTTTAGCATATTGAACATAATCATAGACCACTAAAAAATAATCATTAAATCCCATTTCATCGATTACTTTTAATTCGTATTTTAAACGATCAACATAATCTTTCTTTAAATCATTTGACAATCTTTTTTGTAAACCTAATTTACATAAAGATTGTAAATATATTTTAGAATCTTTAGTCTCTGAATATTGAGGTAAAAGATTATTCTTAGGGAATTTTAAATCAATTAAATTAAAAATTTCTTGATAATAAATCATATCTTCAGGATGAACTTGTTTTTGATTTGAAAAACAATTATCAAAAAATAAGTATTCATCTAAAGAACTTATCTTTTTCCCATCTCTAATTAAATATAAATGTTTTAATTTTTCAGCATCAGTTTCTTCTAAGAACAACACTTCATTTGAGTATATTACTTTTTTATTAATCTTAACTAATTCTTGTCTTTGTTTTAAATCTAAATAAGTTAAATATTTATTTTTAAAATTAACTTTATCATATAAATCTCTATTATCATAATCAATTAAGCAAAGAACTTGATCACTATATTTATTAATTATATTTATATCAAGTTTTTCTTCTTGTTTTAAATATAATAATTTAGTTAAATTTTGATATCCTTGATAATCTTCAGCATATAACAATAATTTTTTATCATCGATAATTAATTCTAAACCAATAATAGGTTTAATCTTATTTTTTATACATTCTTGATAAAATAGCATACTACTATACATATCTGGATCAGTAATTCCTAAAGCTTTTATTTCTAAGTCTTTTGATTTTGTAATAAGTTGTTTAATATCAACGAAACTAGATAAAGGACAATAATTTGTCTTAATATTTAATGGAATAAACATCTTATCACCTCTTAAAAATATTTTACTATATTTTAAAGATTATTACTATTTAAATTGACTTTAAATACTGAATATGATACATTTATTAAGACAAAAGGAGGAGAAAACTCATGGCTATAAAAGCAACTACAAAAAAACCTCTATTTGGTAATAGAGTATCTCACGCTAATAACAAAACTAGACATATGCAAAAATTAAATGTTCAAAAAGTAAAAATAGGAAATCAAACAGTTACTATGACGGCAAGAGAAGCGAAAAAAATAAAAGCATCTAAATAGATGCTTTTTTTTATTGATAAATAAAAGTTGGAATCGTTATTTCATAATTATTAATACTAATAACTTCAATATTAATTATAGTGCTATCTAAAACAGTTTGATCAGTAATTGGATTGATGATTGGTGGTTTCATAAACCCATTATCTATTATTTCTGATAAAGAAACTTCTATTGTTGAACCAACAACATTTAAATCAGGAAAGTCCTCTTTATATTCACGAAGATATAATTTTGTGCCTTCTTTAATATGCGCTACTGTTTGTTCCCAAACTTTTTCTTTAGTATTGTTAACGTTATTAATAACTAAAGGAATTGTAACTGCAAAAATAATTGTTAAAATAACCAGCACACCTAAAACTTCAACTAATGTAAATCCTTTTTTCATAGCTTACCTACCTTATATCTTTATTTTAACTTTTTTTGATTTAATAATCAATAAAAAATAGATTTTAAAAAATCTATTTTGTTTTTGTATTAACTAATTCTACATTTATTATTTGAATAATATCGTTTCTATCTAGTAATTGATCAACTAATACTCCGGTTCTTCCCGTTATTAAATCAATATAATAGTTTTCATAAACTTTAGATAATGGTCTTCCCATTATATAATTTCCATTAATAACTACATCTCCAATATGAGTAGCTATTTTTAAACGATTGTTTTTCCATAATTCTGTTAATATTTCTTTTATCATATATCCCCCTAAAAAGTAAAAACTATAATATCATTTAACTTTTCAATTGTCAATTATCTACCAAAAAAGAATCCATCATCGGTATTAGAATTTGAAACAGAGGTATCTTTTAATCCCGTTAAACCTGAAGACTCGCTGCGATCAAAAGATTGACGAATTGGTGCACGACCTATTCCATCTTTTAATCCTGCTTCATATCCTATATCTAATTGATAATTATAACAAATACTATATTTACTCATTACAACAACAGGAGAAGGTTTTCTTTTGCCGTCTAAACCTAATTGATAAGCTTCCTGATAGGCTTGTTCTAGGGCTTGTTCTTGATCTGGAGTTAAATTAACTGTTTCTCCATCAATTTCAAAAATTTTTCCCATAATAACCTCACTAACTTATGATGTTGAAAAAATAAATTGTACCAATAACTGCTATTGCAATTAAACCAAATAAAACTAATAATAAAATTTTAGTATTATTCATAACTATCACCTCATTATAATAATATTATAAAACTTATATCAGATATTGTAAACTATTTGATCTTATTCAATAAACAAATACATTCTAAATGATAAGTTCTACTAAATAAATCAACCGGAGTTACTTCTACAACGTTATAAACTTCACTCAATAACTTTAAGTCTCGACTTAAAGTTATTGGATCACAAGCAATATAAATAATTCTTTCAGCTTCAGAATTCAATAGATATTCAATCGTTATTTGATCTAAGCCTTTTCTTGGCGGATCAATAATGATCGTATCAAAATTGTCTTTTATTTTATAATTACTAACATCTTGATTAATAAATTCTATATTATTAATCTTATTTAATTCTTTATTAATTAATGCATCTTCTATAGCTGATTGATTGATTTCTACACCAACTACTTCTTCTACTACACTGCTAATATAGATTCCAATTGAACCTACTCCACAATATAAATCTAATACTTTATTAGAACCTTTAACATAATTCAATACTAAATCATATAATCTTTCTGCTCCTTTAGTATTAACTTGAAAGAAAGATTCAGGAGATACTTTATACTTGTAATTACCTATTTCTTCTATTAAATAATCTTTACCTTGAACAATATGATTTTCACCGTCGAATAATAAGATATTATTTACTAATGAACTAAGTCCGTCGGATATAACGGGTTCTTTATCTGTATAAAATACTATTAAACTATCATTTTTTCCTACTCTAATCATTGCTTTGTTTATCATTGATAAATCCATCTTTTTTAATTCGTTTAAAATATGATTGATTTTATTATCTGCTATTAAACAGTGATCAATAGGTATCAATTGATTAGTTTTTTCTTGATAATAACCTATTTCATTATCGATATGAAAAACTACTTTATTTCGATAATTTAAATCAGGGTTAGGAATAATCTTTTTGATAAGTTTTTCATCGAGAGAAGCATACTTGTTCATGATCTCTTTAATTTTATTTTCTTTATAAATTAATTCATCTTCATAGCTGAGATGTTGTAATTGACATCCACCACATTGAGGATAAAATCTACACTCAGGTATAATTCTCTTATTACTTTTCTTAACAATTGAAATAATTTCTCCCTCATTATATTTTTTAGATTGTTTAGTTAATTTGACTTCTACTTGTTCCTCTACTAAAGCATTAGGTATAAAAGTAATTATATTATTGATATAACCTATTCCTCGTCCTTGATGATCTAATTTTTTTATTTCAATTATATTTTTCATATTTTACCTCAATTAAATTATAACAAAAATAATCTTACTTTAAAATAAGTAAGATTATTAAGATTATTGTAATAGTAAAAGATAAAATAATATTAATTAAAAACATTTTTTTAAAAGAATCAGTTGAAAATGTTTTTAACTGATCAAAATCAACTTCTTTAATAGCTTTTTCTAATTATTTATAAATGTTGTGAATTCTTACATTAATATATTTTTTTATTTCTTTAGCAAAAACTGAAGCTTTTAGTTTAGGAACTAAAATAAAAACTTTGTTTTTTGTCCTAGTTAATGCTACATAAAATAATCTTCTTTCTTCTGGATAATCAATCGGTTCACATATTTTAGGTTTGATTAATTTAACAATTGGTAAATCCTCTATTTTAGAAGGAAAACCATAGATATCATCATTTAAATCTAAAAGAACACAATAATCATAACCAGTTCCTTTAGCTTGATGAATAGTTAAATAATCTATTTCTAATTCAGGAAATTTTTTTGAAACAATTTTCTTTTGATATAGTTTAAATTTTTCATTATTGCTTATCTTATAAACATCTTTTTTATAGCGACCTAAAAATAATATTTTGCTATTTTTATCTTTCTTATAAATCTCCTCTAATATTTTTTCAACAATAACAGATCTATTATAATCTATTTGTTTTTTATCTTGATCACAATAAACATGCATTTCAACAGGATCTTTTAAATGCTTTTTAGACTTTAATCTTTTAATTATTTGCTTAGGATTCTTTAAAATAAAATCCCCTGCTATATCAATTAATTCTTGACTATTTCGATATGTGTTTTCTATAGCTACTTGCTCAGCATCAATCATTTCTGTTTCAAAATTACTAAACAATTCTATTCTTGAACCAGAATAACCAAAGATTGTTTGCCAATCATCTCCAACAGCCATAACTTTAGCATCAAACAAATCAGATATTCTTTTAATCAAATTAAATCTACTACTAGATATATCTTGGTACTCATCAATAATTAAGTATTTATAGTCAACACCTAAGTCTTTTTCTTTTAATAAAGGTAATACATTATATCCTTTGTAAATCATATCTTCAAAATCAATATATTTATTAAATTCTAAAACTTTTTGATAATAATCAAAAAATTGTTTTAATACTATTAATTGATCTTTTAAAACATTATCATTTTCTGAAATTAATTTATCAAAATAATTTGTATCATATCCTGATTGTTTAAATAAAGATATAAATGGAATTAATATTCTTGATATAAATGAACTGCTATATCCATCTTTATTAGTGTTTTTTAATACTTCATATGTTTTTTCTTGAGTAACAAATTGAAAATTATAACCTCTGTTAATCAATTCCTTTTTTAATTCATTTAAATAATTAGTATCCTGATTATACTTTGAATAAGTAACAATAAACTTAT
>JAAZBI010000049.1 GCA_012513875.1 Mollicutes bacterium | reverse complement strand
TTAATTGTATAAACAAAATAAATATGATATATTAATATATATAGGATAAGTGGTGAGCAAATGAAAAAAATTATATATTTATTTATAGTTTTAACTGTATTTTTAATAGGGCCTTTAAGTTTTAGAGGCGCAAGTAATTGTAGTGGAACTTGTACATATTATGTTCCTTCGTCTTGCAGTGGTAGTTATGCCAAAATTTTTTGGCCGATGGGTGATAGTCTTTTAAGGAAAACAGAAAAATATGATGCAGAAGCATATAATCATTATTTAGAAATAAACAAAGATTATGTAACTACAACGGCTGATTCTAAAAAGAGAATTGATGGCTTTTACTTTTTTTTCACTATAGGTAAGAATTTAGATATTAATTCTCACGTTATTTATAAAAATGAACAATGGTCAAAATATGATGAAGCAGTAAATCAAACTTTACCATATAAATTAGATGATAACTCTAATATGAATACAAAGTCGTATTACATAAAATATGATCCTATTAATATAAAAGATTTTATAGCTAACAAGTGCGAATGCCCGAAATTATATCTTCAAAATTATTGTCTTCAAGAAAAAGGAAAGAGTACAATGATTCCTGCTCCAATTGTTTTAGAAAAAAACATTGATAATATGGTTGCAAAATATAGTGAGATGGTTATAATTCCAGAAGAATCTAAACTTGAAGAAAGTGAAAGTGCTAATGATAATGAAAATTCTGAAACTATATCACTTTCAGAGGTGGATAAACAAGTTTATCCTACAGAGTACACAATTATTTATTCTTTTGAACCAGGATACGACTTGTTTTGGCGAGTAGAAATTCAAAAAAAATATAATCCAGAATTATATTCAGGAAAATTTGTTGCTGTTTTAAAAAAACATGGTCAATATTATGAAACTGATAAAGTAACATATTATACCGTAATTGATCTTCGAGCGATTGATAATCAAGATTTAAATGATCCAGAATCTTTTAAAACAAAAGCAACGATTACTGATGATAAATTAATTGCTTGTATTGATAGAGCTTTACATCCCGAAAAATACAACGATTATTATGATAATCTTTATAAGACGAAGTGTGAGTTATCAAAAAGAACAAAAGACACAGATACTTTTTTTTCAATAAATTGGGATGATATACAACTTTATAATACCGAAGGGCAACCAATTAAATGTTCAGATTTTGATTTAGATAATGGGGAAAACCTTGTTAAAATGCTTTTTACAATTATAAAAATAATTGCCCCGGTTTTAGTAATTGTTTTTGGTTCTTTAGATTTTGCTAAAGCTATTTTTCAAGCAGATGAAGAGAAGCAAAAAAAAGCAGGACAAGATTTTATTAAACGATTAATAGCAGCAGCTTTAATATTTTTAATTCCTACTATATTAGAAATAATATTAGGAGTTGCTTTTAATTGGGACGAAGCAATACCGAGTATATGCGTAAAATAGAATAAATAAGGGAGGATTAAAACATGGCTTTTTTAGAAGATTTATTAAGAACAATTACTTTTTTTATAGATAAATTAATTTATAGTTTTATTCCTACTGTTTATAATTTTATTTATGAATTAGCTGATAGAGTTATTTTTTCACAGGCAGAATTAGAAACAATAGCAAGGAATATTTATGCAATCATAGGTATTTTTATGTTGTTTAGATTATCTTTTGTTTTATTAATATCAATTGTTAATCCCGATAATTTAACAGATAAAGAAAAAGGATTTACTAAGATGATTAGTAAAATAGTTATAGCAATAGTTATGATTACTGCTATTCCAATTGGTTTTGATTTAGCATATCAATTACAAGGAGCTATTTTAAAAAACGCTATAGTAGAAAAAGTCATTTTAGGTAATGAAATATCTACATCTGAATTAACTCCTGAAATTTCTTGTAAATATGACATCAGTAATAGTGGAACTTTTCAAGATTATTATATTGGAGAAGACATAAATTTTATTGTTTTATTTTTTTCTGAAGGAAGTGATAAAACGATACGACCAACTATAAAATATTTGAATAACACAAACACAGAGATTAATCCCGATAATTATATATATTCTTCTAAAGAACTTGTAAAAAGTAAATTTTTAGATTTAACTGGTAATGTATCTTGTCTAACAAATATCAGATTGGCGCTTAATACTGATGATATTGAACCTTATGTTGAAATTAGAATGTTTAACGGATCTGGGGACCATGAGAATATGTTTTTAATTAGTGAACCTGCAAAAAAAAATAATGAAAAAGGCGGAGTTCTTTTAGCAAGAAAAGCATTCGAGGCTTTTATGAATTGTAATCCTAATACTGATTCCTGTTCTAATGACGAGGAGGGAACAGTTCCGGCGTCAGGATTAAATATAAATCAAGCGATATCTCAAGGGATACCTTTAAAAGGGGAAAGTGATTTCAGTTTAATATCAAATGCTTTAAATAAAAAACAAGGAGAGGAATATATTTTGAATTATACTCCTTTGCTATCAACGATTACCGGTGGTGCAATTTTAGCTTTATTATTAGTTTTATGTTTTGATGTAGCTACTCGTGTTGTTAAATTAGCTTTTTTTCAAATTATTACACCAGTAGCGG
>JAAZBI010000048.1 GCA_012513875.1 Mollicutes bacterium | reverse complement strand
AGATTATTATCCTTTGGGATATGAAAGAACTTTAATAAAAGAAGTGTTAAATGTTACATATAAAAATTTACCAAGTGAAAAACAAATTGTTGTCAATAATCTAGCAACTATTCACATGATATCTAAAGCATTAAAAAATGAATATTTAACGACAAGAATCATAACTTTAAGTGGTGATTTGACTAAGACAACAAATTACAAAGTTAAAATAGGAACTTTGTTTTCTGATCTATATAAAATTGAAAAAACTTGTCATTTAATAGCAGGTGGCCCAATGATGGGGGAATGTCTATTAGATGATGAAGTGATGATTACATATAATTTAAATGGACTTTTATTAATGAAAGAGATATCTATTTCTGAAGAAGAATGTTTGCGTTGTGGTAAATGTGTTGAAGTATGTCCTATGAAATTGTCACCAGTTTTAATTAAAGATAATTTTCATAATTTAGATAAATTAAAAGCATTAAATCCTGAAAAATGTATTGAATGTGGTTTGTGTTCTTTTGTATGCCCAGCTCAAATTAAAATTAGAGAACGAGTTAAAGAAGCTAAAGAGCTTGTAAAGGAGAAATAGAATGAAATTAGTTTATGAAAAAGGACCTTATTTAAAAGATTCTGAAAGAACTAATAAAATAATGAAAAGAGTATTACTTGCTTTAGTACCAATCATTTTATTTAGTTTTTATAAAAATGGTATTCTTCCTTTCTATAAAGGATATACTAATATTTATGGTTTGTTTCAACCTCTAATATTAATATTAACTGCAGGATTAACATCCTTAGGTACTGAGTTTTTATATAATAAATATCTTTTAAAAATAAAAAATCCATTACAAGGTAAATATGCTTTTTTTCCAGGATTATTTTTCAGTTTATTGATGAGTATTAATACTCCTTTATGGATGATAGTAATGGGAGCTTTTTTTGCAACTGTTGTAGGTAAATTATTGTTTGGAGGATTTGGTCACAATATTTTTAATCCAGCTTTAGTAGGAGCTTTATTTATTACAGTTTCTTATGGAGCTTTAATACCTGGAGGTTATTTAAATGCTTTTGAATTAGATACAATTACAGGGCCTACCGCTTTAGCGACTAATTATATAGATAGTTTTCCTAAAGTTATCGAAGCATTTGGAGGAATAGGTAATTACATATTTGGTTTTATACCCGGAACATTAGGGGAAACTCCAAAATTATTAATTATTATGAGTTTTATCTTTTTAGCAGTTACTAAAACAATTAAATATTTAATTCCACTTACTTATGTTGGTGTTGTTTTTATAACAACCTTTGTTATTGGCTCAGTTAATGGTTTAGATATTACTTTTCCATTATTTCAAATTTTTACAGGTGGATTATTATTAGGAGCAGTTTTTATGGCGACTGATCCGGTTACAACACCGACAACGAGATTAGGGCAAGTTTTATTTGGAATTGGTTTAGGATTATTAACAGTTATCTTTCGTTTTTTAACTCCATATCCAGAAGGAGTTTTAACATCTATATTAACGATGAATATGTTAGTTATATTAATCGATGAACTTGGAGATCAATCTCAAAGAAAAATTATATTGAAAACAATAACTTTAATTATAGGATTAGGTTTAATCATAGGGACTGGTTTTTTAATTGGTAACAAGATAAAATCACCAGTTGAAGTAGATAATAATTATCAGATCATTGAAAAAGCAAATCAAAAGTATCAAGTTAGTCAAAAAGGATTTGGTGGTTTGATTAAAGCAGAAATTATTTTTGAAAAAGATTTGATTAAAGAAATAAATATTATGTCTCAAAATGAATCTTTATGGCAAAATATTGAAAAAGAAGATTATTTACAAAAACTAATTGATCAACAAGACAATCTTGAAGCTTTAGATACAGTTAGTGGAACTACTATTACTTCTCAAGCTTTGAAAGATTTAATTAAAAATACTAAAGATGATTATAAGGAGTAGTTATGAGAAAAAAAATAAGTTTATTTATTAAACAAAATCCTGTTTTTGGAATGACTTTAGGATTGTGTCCTTTATTAGCGATAACGACTACTTTTGAAAATAGTTATTTAATGGGAATATCTTTATTATTTATTTTAATTTTATCGAATAGTATTGTTTCATTAATTAGAAAATGGGTTCCAAATAAAATAAGAATACCTATTTATATAACAATTATTGGAATCTTTGTTACTATTTTAGAATATTTATTATTCACTTATGTTCCTCAATTAAAATCAAGTTTAGGAATTTATATTCCTTTAATAATTGTTAATTGTTTAGTTTTAGGAAGAGCTTTAGGTTATGCTTCTCGTCACAATTTAAAAGATAGTATTAAAGATGCTTTAAAAATGGGGTTAGGTTATACTTTCTCATTATCTTTAGTAGGAATAATAAGAGAAGTCTTGGGATCTAATACTTTAACTTTAATGGAAAACACAACAAACGTTACGGGTTATCTAGCTAAGTATCAAGTTTTTCCAACTAACAGTATTATTCCAAATCAATTTTTCGCTTCACCAGCAGGGGTGTTATTAATTGTAGGTTTGTTGTTTGGACTTTTAAATATGATTAAGGGAGTTGAAGAAAAATGAGTTTAATTTCAATTTTTTTAATAGGTTTATTAACTGAAAATATTGTTTTAACTAAATTTTTAGGTATTTGTCCAGTTATTGGTACTTCAAGAAATCGAAAGACTGCAATTAATATGAGCTTAGCTGTAACATTAATTGTTATTTTATCTAGTATAATTACTTATTTTATATATTATTATTTATTAAAACCACTTAATTTAATTTTTATCCAAAGTGTTGTTTTTGTTTTAATTATCGCTATCTTTGTACAAATATTAGAAAGATTAATCAAGAAACACAATCAAACTTTACATAAAACTTTAGGAATCTTTTTACCTTTGATAACTACTAATTGTGCTGTTTTAGGTATTATTTTATTAAATATTGCTAATGAATACAGTTTTGTAGAGATGTTGATTTATGCCTTTGGATCTACTTTAGGGTTTACTTTAGTGATGTATGTTTTTAGTTCAATGAGAGAGAGATTAGAAACAGCTCCTATTCCTAAACATTTTAAAAATTTACCAATTGCATTTATTACAGCAGCAATAATGTCAATGATCTTTTCTAGATTCATATTTTAGTTGACATAAATTGATTTGTTAGATATAATCAAAAGGTAATTAAAAAGAGGAAAGAAGATGTATTCGTCTCACCTGATTGCTGAAGCTTTAGGTAAATAGCCACTTAATATACTATTTGATAGTTATTTTGGTTGTGAGTGAATACATTGTATTCACTTTTTATATTTTATGGAGGTGCTTTAATATAGCTTTAAGAGAAAAAGATTTACCAGTTAATGATCAAATCAGATGTCATCAAATGATGGTGATTGGTCCAAATGGTGAACAATTAGGAGTTAAAAATAAGAACGATGCTCTTACTTTAGCAAATTATTCAGGATTTGATTTAGTATTAATCAATGAAAGTTCAAACCCACCAGTTTGTAAATTACTTGATTATAATAAATTTAAATATGAAAAAAAGAAAAAAGTAAAAGAATCACAAAAAAAACAAAGAGAAGTTAATACAGAAATAAAAGAATATCGTTTATCTGTTACAATTGATACTCATGATTTTGAAACAAAAGTAACAAATGTTATTAAATATTTAAAGAAAAATCATAAAATAAAAGTGTCAATTAGATTTAAAGGTCGTCAAATGGCTCATACTGAGTTGGGTAAAGAAGTTTTAGATCGTTTCTTTAACGCTGTTGAAGAGTATGCTGTTATGGAACAAGCACCTAAATTAGATGGAAAAAATATGTTTATGGGTTTAGCACCTAAAAAATAAGGAGGAAATTATTATGCCAAAAATGAAAACGAAAAAAGCAGTTGCAAAAAAAGTAAGAGTAAGACAAAGCGGATCATTTACTATTGGTCATCCAAGTAGCAGACATAATACTGGTAAAAAGAACGCTAAATTAAATCGTGGAAAAAGAATCGAAAGTCCACTAAGCAAATCTGATGAAAGAAGATTAAAAACTTTAATATAGTTTTTTTGAGGGGAGATAAAAATGACAAGAGTTAAAGGTGGCACAGTTGCACGTGCTCGTCGTAAAAAGATATTAAAACAAGCTAAAGGATTTTTTGGAAGTAAACATCGTTTATGGAAAACAGCACAAGAACAATTAATGCATTCAGGAATGTATGCTTATCGTGATCGTAAACAAAATAAAAGAAATTTTAGAAAATTATGGATTACAAGAATTAATGCAGCATGTCGTGAAAATGAAATTAGTTATTCTAAATTTATTAATGGTTTATCTAAAGCCGGATTATTAATAAACAGAAAAATGTTATCTGAATTAGCTATTGATAATGCAGTAGCATTTACTGATTTAGTTGAAATTTCTAAATCAGCATTAGATGGTAAAACATATCAACCAAAAGTTGCAAAAAAAGCAGAAGTAGAAAAAAAAGAAACAGTTAAGAAATCAACTGTAAAAAAAGATGAAGTTGAAGAAATAGAAGAAGTAAAAACACCAGCTTTAAAAAAAGAGACAGTTAAAAAAACAGTTGTGAAGAAACCAACTGTAAAAAAAGAAACTGTTAAGAAACCAACTATAAAAAAAGAAACTGTGAAAAAACCAACAGTTAAGAAAGCAACTAAGTAATAGTCTAGGAATAGACTTTTTCTTTTTTTAGGGGAGTTTGTTAATAAAAGAGAGAATATAATAATTAGGGAGTGTTTTTATGGCTAGAATAAGTAATGAACAAATTCTTGAAATTAGAAATAGTGTTAATATAGTTGATATTATTTCTGAATATATTCCTTTAGTTCAAAAAGGCAAAAACTTTTTTGGTATTTGTCCTTTTCATGATGATCATAATCCTAGTATGTCTGTTTCTCCAGAAAAACAAATTTATACTTGTTTTGTTTGTGGAGCGACAGGTAATGTTTTTTCTTTTATTATGGATTATGAAAAAGTATCTTTTTTAGAAGCGGTAAAAAAAGTTGCAGACAAATTGAATATTGATTTAAAAATAGATAATTTTCAAAAACCGGTTTCTCAATATGATAATTATTATGACGTTTTAAATATGACTAATAAATTTTATCAAAATAATTTACAAACTAAAAATGGAGTTAGTGCTAAAAAATATTTGCAAGATAGAGACATTAATGAAGAAATTATTAAAGAATTTGGAATTGGTTTATCTTTGTCAGGGAACAGTGCTTATAAATTTTTAGTTGAAAACAAATTTAAGGTTAAAGATTTGGTTGAACTAGGGATTTGTAATCAAGGAGATAATGATTATCACGATGTTTTTAATAATCGAATTACTTTTCCTTTATATGATCCTTTCGGAAAAGTAGTGGGTTTTAGTGGTCGTATATATAAAGGCGAAGATACTTCGAAATATATTAATTCTAAAGAATCACCTATTTTTCATAAAGGTTTAGTTCTATATAATTATCATCGAGTAAAAGAAGATGTTCAAAAAGAAGGAAGTTTAATTGTTGTCGAAGGATTTATGGATGTTATAGCATTATCAAAAGATGGCATAAAAAATGTTGTTGCAACAATGGGAACAGCAATTACTAAAGAACAAGCCAAATTAATTAAAAAAGCTTCTCCTAATATATATTTAATGTTTGATGGTGATGTTGCTGGTGAAAAAGCGACTTTAAATTGTAGTGAAGAATTAATGAAGATTGGTTTAATACCTAAAATTATTTTATTAGAAGAAAAATTAGATCCAGATGATTATTTAAAAAAATATGGAGTTGCAAAATTAAAAGAAAAAATTAAAAATGCTTTATCATTTTTAGATTATAAGATGATCATTATGAAAAAAGATTATAATTTTCAAAACAGTAATGATATATCTGAATATATAAACAAAGTTATCGTTGAATTAGATAAAATTGATGATAAGATTGTTACAGATTATACGATTAACAAACTTAGTGATGATACTAAAGTTTCAAAAGAAATAATTAAAGATTTAATTAAAAAGAGAAATAAACCTTTAATTATTATAAAAGAAAAAGAACCAATGATTAATAAATATCAAAAAGCATATGAAACATTATTATATTATATGTTAAAGTATGTTGAAGTTATTAGGGCTTTTGATGAGAACAATGTTTTTGTTCCAGCTCCTAATTATCGTTATTTAGCTTGCGAAATATTATCGTTTTATAACAAATATAAAACGATTGATATTGCTGATTTAATCGCTTATTTAGAAGATAAAAGCGAATTGATTTCAGCTTTAGGTAAAATAAATAATTTAGATTTACCTGAAACTTATATTAAAGAAGAAATTGATGATTATATTAAATTATTAAATGAATATCCAGTTGAAATTATGGAAAAGAAAAAATTAGAAAAAGCATATCAAGATGCTTTGACTGATGAAGAAAAAATAAAAATAGCTAACCAATTATTAGAATTAAAAAAAGGAGTAAACATTGATGATTAAAACTTTTGAAGAGAGAAAAAAAACTTTATTAAAATTAGGTAAGAAAAAAGGATATATAACTTTTGCAGAATTAGCTGATGAATTAAAAGGATTAGATTTAGATGCAGATACTTTAGATGAATTATATAATGTTTTTAACGAACAAAATATTGATGTAGTTGAACGAGAAGTAGATTCTGAAGGAAAAGTAAAAGAAGAATGTGAAATAGATTTGTTAGAAAGTTTATCTTTACCAAAAAACATTAGTATAAATGATCCAGTTCGTATGTATTTGAAAGAAATAGGAAAAATTAGTTTATTGTCTTTTGAAGAAGAATTAGAATTATCTAAACAAGTTGGTGAAGGTAGTGAACATGCTAAAAATTTGTTAGCAGAAGCTAATCTTCGTTTAGTTGTTAGTATAGCTAAACGTTATGTAGGACGTAACTTGTCATTTTTAGATTTAATTCAAGAAGGAAATATTGGTTTAATGAAAGCTGTTGATAAGTTTGATCCTTCTAAAGGGTTTAAATTTTCAACTTATGCAACTTGGTGGATTAGACAAGCTATTACAAGAGCTATAGCAGATCAAGCTAAGACAATTAGAGTTCCTGTTCATATGGTAGAAACAATCAATAAATTAAAAAGAATTCAAAGACAAATGACTTTAGAATTAGATCGTGAACCCACAGAACAAGAATTAGCAGAAAAAATGGAATTACCAGTAGAAAAGATTAGAGAAATATTTAAAATATCTCAAGATCCATTATCTTTAGAAACTCCAATTGGAGAAGAAGAAGATTCTCATTTGGGAGATTTTGTTCCTGATGAAAGTAATATGAGTCCTGAAGATTACGCTATTAACGAAGTATTAAAAGATGATATTTCTTTAGTTTTACAAACTTTAACTGAAAGAGAAGCAGAAGTATTAAAATTAAGATTTGGTTTAGTTGATGGAACATCTCGTACTTTAGAAGAAGTAGGTAACATATTTAATGTTACGAGAGAAAGAATTCGTCAAATTGAAGCGAAAGCTTTAAGAAAATTGAGACATCCCTCTCGTTCTAAAAAATTAAAGGAATATTTAAGTGATTAAATTATCTTTGCGTTTACAAACAATAGCAGATTTAGTTTCTAAAGAAGATAATGTTATCGATGTAGGATGTGATCATGCTTTACTTAGTATTTATATAACAAATAAATATCAAAAAAAAGTATATGCTTCTGATTTAAGAGAAGGAGCTATAAAACAAGCAGAAAAGAATATAAAAAAATATAATATTGAGGGTATTGTTTTAAAACAAGGTAATGGTCTAGAAATTGTTTCTAATAAAAAAATAAATACAGTTATTATAGCGGGAATGGGTTGTCAAACTATTATAAATATATTAAATAATCCAAAACGAAAACAATTATCTAAACTACTAATTCAATCTAATAATGATTATTATTCATTAAGAAAAAAAATATGTCACTTAGGGTATTATATTTATGAAGAAAAAATCATTAAAGATGGTCATTATTATTTAATTATAGATTTTAGAAAAGGTAAAAAGAAATATAATTATCAAGATTATTATTTTGGACCAATTTTAAGAAAAAACAAGTCTAGGACATATATAAATTATTATAAATATTTATTGAATCAAAAAATATCAATTAAACACAATATACCAAACAAATATTTTTTAAAAAGATATAAATTATCAAAAGAAATCAATAGAATTAAAAAAGAAATAAATTAGTTTTTATTTCTTTTTTTATTTTTTTTATGTTATAATTAAAACATGATAGGAAACTCGTCTTAGGAGGTGCCAGATAATGAATTTATTAAATTTGTTATTGCCTTTTAAGTGGTTAATATTAGGGGTAAAAGAGGTTTTGTGTGGTATATTTTTTATATTCAAGAAAATTTTCTTTTTCTTTGCCTTTTTATTAAAAACCATTCTAAAGTCATTAATCAAAATAGGTCGAGCACTAATCAATGGAATAAGTATATTTTTTAAATTTATATATAACCTAATTAAAAAGCTAGGTATTTTGTTGTTTTCAGGTATTATAAAAATAATTAATTTTTTTAAAAAGTCTTTTATTGGTTTGTTTAATGGTGTTAAATATTTGATTATTCAATTGTTTGAAAAAATTAAATATTTATTTGTAGGATTGTTTTCAGGTATTAAATACTTATTTATCGGGATATTTTTAGGCATAAAGTATATATTTATTTATCTTTTTAAATTTATTGGATTAATTTTTAAATATTTATTTAAAGCTTTAGGATTTGTTATGAAACAAATCGGAAGATTTATTAATTTTATTTCAAAATATTTAATCATAATTTTTAAATTTATTTTTGTTACAGTTTTATTTCGTGTTTTAAAAGCAATAGGTTTATTTTTGGCATCTATACCTAAGTTTGTTTTAAGTATATTTAAATTTTTAGGTATTGGATTATACACACTTTTTATTTTCCCATTTGTTTATTTATATAAAAACTTTGTTAGAATTTTTAGAAACACTTTGATTTCTATAAAAAACAAACTTAAAACAGCTTTCTTATTTACAATTAGTATTCCATCAAAGATAAAAAAAGCGGTTGCTGATTGGTTTAATAACTTAAGTTTTATTAAAGATATTCGTAATCGTAGAGAAATGAAAAGACAAACTTTATTGATTGATTTTGATGCTGAAGATGCAATTAGAAGTGAAAAGAAAATAATGTATAAGTTTACAGCTCGTAATACTGAAGGCAAAATAGAAAAAGGTTATTTAGCAGCTTATTCAAAATTAGATGTGCATTCTTATTTGCTAGCTGAAGAATATGATGTTTATGAAATAAAACAAGCAAAGGGATTAAGTTTAAATATAACGATTGCTCATAAGATAAAAACTAGTGATCTTGTATTCTTTTTAGCTCAATTATCAACATATATTAAATCGGGATTACCTTTAATTGATTCAATAAAGATATTACAAAAGCAAACTAAATCAACGGCAATAAAGACAATTTATAAAGGAATAATTTATGATTTGACGATGGGTTCAAGTTTTAGTGAAGCTTTAGAAAAACAAGGGAAAGCGTTTCCTAAATTATTAGTTAATATGATTAAATCTTCTGAATTAGCTGGTAACTTATCAGAAATATTAGATGATATGGCAGATTACTATGATGCTATTTCAAAAACTAAGAAACAAATGAAATCTGCTATGACTTATCCAACAGTTATTATGGTTTTTGCAACTGGAGTAGTTGTCTTTATCTTAACATCTGTTATTCCATCATTTGTTAAGATGTATGATGAAGCAGATGCTACTTTACCAGGAATTACGGTGGCAATTATTAAAATAAGTAGTTTTTTACAAGCTAATTTAATTTGGTTAATTTTAGGTGTTTTTGTTTTTATTATACTTTTTATAGTAATGTATAGATATATTAAATTTTTCCGTTTGTTAATTCAATGGTTATTAATGCATTTACCTATTGTTGGTAATATTATGATTTATAATGAAGTAGCTATGTTTTCTAAGACTTTTGCATCACTTTGGAATCACAATGTTTTTATTACAAATAGTATGGAAATATTAAGTAAAATAACTAGTAATGAAATATATAAAATGTTAATCTTTGATGCAATAACAAATGTAGCTCGTGGGGAACCAGTTTCAGCATCATTTAAAAATAATTGGGCTTTCCCAATAGTAGCGTATGAAATGTTAGTTACTGG
Organism: Mollicutes bacterium; assembly: GCA_012513875.1. GTDB lineage: Bacteria > Bacillota_I > Bacilli_A > RF39 > UBA660 > JAAZBI01. The sequence continues at coordinate 15,360 of JAAZBI010000048.1, read as the reverse complement.
AGAAAGAACAGGGCAACCTGGTCCGATGATGGATCGAGTAGCAGATTATTATCAAGAAGAACATCGTAATGCTGTTAATCAAATAAAAGCTTTTATTGAACCAGCATTGATTATCTTTTTAGCAGCAGTTGTAGGAGTAATTTTATTATCAGTAGTTTTACCGATGTTTAGTATTTATGGTCAAATGGGAGTTTAGGAGGAAATATGGAATATTTATATGGAATAATTTTATTTGTTTTTGGTGTTGTATTAGGATCTTTTTATAATGTAGTTTGTTATCGTTTACCTTTAAAAAAATCTTTAATTAAACCAGGGTCTCATTGTCCAAAATGTAAAAAACCTCTTTCATTTTGGGAATTAATACCTCTGTTTTCTTATATATTTCAAAGAGGAAAATGTAAAAAGTGTGGTGCGAAAATAAGTGCTATTTATCCATTGGTTGAATTATCAACAGGAATATTATTTTTAATTTCTTATTTAATATTTGGATTAAATTTAGAATTAATAATATCTTTAATTTTTGTTTCTTTAGTAGTAATAGTTTTTGTTACAGATATAAAAGAAATGATAGTTTTAGATGAAGTAATAGGTATATCTTTAGTTTTTCTAGTAATTATTCGTTTAATTATTGGATATAATTGGTTAGATTTAACATTAGATTTAATCATTCCATTTCTTTTAATGTTTTTAATTAAAATATTTGGAGATCATTGTTTTAAAAAAGAATCAATGGGTGGTGGAGACATAAAATTAATGCCTGTTTTTGGAGTCCTTTTAGGTTATAAAACAGCATTCATTGTCATTGGTTTTGGAGCTTTTTTAGCCTTCCCAATAGCGTTATTATTTCTATTCATTAAAAAACAAAGAATTATTCCTTTTGGTCCATTTTTATCTTTAGCAGCTCTTATTTTATATTTTACCCAAATTGATTTTGAAAAAATTGTTACTTGGTTAGTAATGATAGGAGGTTAAAATGAAAAAAGGATTTACTTTAGTTGAAGTTTTAGCAGTTATAGCTTTGTTAAGTATTATTGCTGTTATAGCAATTCCTAGTATTACAAATGTTTTAAACAATACTCAAGATAAAACATATGAATTAACAATTGCTAAAATAAAGATGCAAGCTGAAAAGTATTTAATTGATGAAACATTAGATCAAACTATTACCGATAGTAATTATGAGGATGTTTATTTAAATGTTTTATTGATTAATAATTATTTGTCAGCAGAAGATTTAGATGATCCAAGGAACGTTAGTCAAAAAATTGATGCAGTAAATAGTTATATAAGATTCTCATTAAGTTCTGGAGAACTAATAAGTACTGAAAATATTTTATTTGAATCAAAATAAAATATTTTTTTACTCTTTTTTTAGCACTTTTGTGTTGACAGTGCTAAAATAATTTATTATAATAGTATTACATCATTTAAAGGAGGTCAGAAATGCTAAATTCAAGGCAAGAAAAGATCTTTAAGGTAATAGTTGAAGAATATATAAAAACAGCTCGTCCTATCGGTTCTAAAGCAATTTGTGATTCTTTGAAATTGTCTAGTGCGACAATTAGAAATGAAATGGTTGTTTTAGAAGAAAAATTATTATTGGAAAAAACACATACTTCTTCAGGAAGAATTCCTAGTGAAAAAGGTTATCGTTATTATGTTGATAATATTATGGAACCTAAAGAAATGAATGGCGAAGATATGTTGAAATTACAAACTATTTTTCATAATCAATCTTTACAAATTAATGATGTTATTTTAAAAAGTATGGAAATTATATCTGAAATGACTAGCTATACAGCAGTTGTTTTAGGAAAGAATAGTTCTCAAAATAAATTAAAAAAAGTTGAAACTATTCCAGTTGATTCTAACAATTTAGTAGCGTTATTAATTACTGATCAAGGTCATGTTGAACATAAAAATATTAGTTTAACTGAAAAAATCAGTGGTGAAGAAATTAAAAAAATGGTAGACTTAATCAATAATCTTTTGATAGGAACTCCAATTAATGAAATTAGTCAAAAATTAGAGTTTGAGATTAAACCAATTATAGGAAAATATATAAAACAACACGAAGAAATATATAATGTTTTTTATAATGCTTTTAGTGATTTTACTAAAAAAAGTGATATTCATTTATCAGGAAGAAATAACATTTTAAATCAACCTGAGTTTGATAATGTTTCAAAAATAAAAAAAATTGTTAGCAAATTAGAAGATAATGAACTAATTAAACAAGTAGAAGCTGATGAAAATGGTATCAATATTTATATTGGTAATGATTCTCATATTGATGAAGATGTTACAGTTGTTAAAACTAAATATTTTATTAATAATGAGGAAGGAACAATTGCTATTATAGGTCCAAAAAGAATGGAATATGATCGAGTAGTTAGTTTGTTAGATTATATTAAACAGAATATAGAAAGGTAGAAGTTATGACAAAGAAAAAATGTGAAGAAGAATTAAATAAAATAAAAGAATTAGAAGATAAACTCTTAAGAATTCAAGCTGAGACTCAAAATTATATTCGCCGTACTGAAGAAGAAAAAAGAAAAATAATTAAATCTGCAAATGCTGATTTAATTGAACAATTATTACCAACGATTGATAATTTTGAAAGAGCTATAAAAATGGATGACACTAATTTAGATGATGAATTATCAAAATTTTTAGAAGGATTTAAATTAATTTATTCTTCAATGATAAGCATTTTAAAAGAAATGAATTTAAAAGAAATTGAAGCTTTCGATAAAGAATTTGATCCAAGATATCACAATGCAGTTTTAACTAATTGTGATCCAAACAAAGCGGATAACATTGTTCTTGAAGTTTTACAAAAAGGATATATGTTAGAAGATAAATTAATTCGACCAGCTATGGTCAGTGTAAATAAGTTATAAGAAAGGATGATTGAAAAATGAGTAAAATTATAGGTATCGATTTAGGTACAACAAATTCATGTGTTTCTGTATTAGAAAATGGAGAAGCAAAAGTAATTCCCAATCCAGAGGGAGAAAGAACAACACCCAGTGTTGTAGCTTTTAAAAATGGAGAAAAAATAGTTGGTTCAGCTGCTAAAAGACAAGCTGTAACTAATCCAAATACTGTTTCATCAATTAAAAGATTAATGGGAACAGATAAAAAAGTAGAAATGGAAGGTAAAAAATATACACCTGAAGAAATTAGTGCAATGATTTTAACTAATTTAAAAGAAACAGCCGAAAGTTATTTAGGAACTAAAGTAACAAAAGCGGTTATTACTGTTCCAGCTTACTTTAACGACTCAGAAAGACAAGCTACTAAAAATGCAGGTAAAATTGCTGGATTAGAAGTAGAGCGTATTATTAACGAACCTACTGCAGCAGCTTTATCGTATGGTCTTGATAAACAAAACGAAGCGCACACTGTATTAGTATATGATTTAGGAGGAGGAACTTTTGACGTTTCAATTCTTGAATTGGGTGATGGTGTGTTTGAAGTTAAATCAACAAGTGGAAATAATAAACTTGGTGGTGATGATTTTGATGATAAAATTGTCAATTATTTAGTAGACACTTTTAAAAAAGAGCAAGGTGTTGATTTATCAAAAGATAAAATGGCAATGCAAAGATTAAAAGATGCTGCTGAAAAAGCTAAAAAAGATTTAAGTGGAGTAACTAATTCTCAAATTTCTTTACCATTTATTTCTCAAGGATCAGATGGTCCATTGCATTTAGAAATAAATTTAACAAGAGCTAAATTTGAAGATTTAATTGGAGATTTAATTGAATCAACTCTTGATCCAGTTCGTAAAGCGTTAAAAGATGCCAAATTAACTAAAAAGGAAATTGATAAAGTACTTTTAGTAGGAGGATCAACACGTATTCCAATGGTTCAAGATTTAATTAAAAAAGAATTAGGACAAGAACCATCTAAAGCAGTTAATCCAGATGAAGTAGTAGCTATGGGAGCTGCAATTCAAGGTGGAGTTTTAACTGGAGAAGTAAATGATATTGTTTTACTTGATGTAACACCATTATCATTAGGAATTGAAACTTTAGGAAATGTTATGACAACATTAATTACTAGAAATACAACAATTCCAACTTCTAAGAGTCAAGTGTTCTCAACAGCTGCAGATAATCAACCAGCTGTAGATATACATGTTTTACAAGGTGAGAGATCAATGGCTGCAGATAATAAAACTTTAGGAAGATTTCAACTTACAAATATTCCGCCAGCACCAAGAGGAGTTCCTCAAATTGAAGTAAAATTTGATATTGATGCAAACGGAATTGTAAATGTAACTGCTAAAGATTTAGGAACTAATAAAGAGCAATCAATTACAATTACAGCTTCTACAACTTTAAGTGATGAAGAAGTAGATCGTATGGTTAAAGAAGCTGAAGCTAATAAAGAAGCAGATCAAAAACGTAAAGAAGAAGCTGATTTAAGAAACGAAGCTGAACAAATGATTTTCGCAACTGAAAAAGCTCTTAAAGATTTAGGTGAAAAAGTATCGGATTCTGAAAAAGAAGAAGCTGAAAAATTAATTGAAGAATTAAAAGAAGCTTTAAAAGGTACTGATATAGAAGATATTAAAAAGAAAAAAGAAACTTTAAATGATAAAGCAATGGCTTTATCAACAAAAGTTTACGAAGAGGCAGCTAAAAAAGCTCAAGAAAATAAAGAAACTGATAGTAATGAATCAGAACCAGCAAAAGACGATGTTGTCGACGCTGAATTTGAAGAAAAGAAATAAATTAAACTGGAGATAATTCTCCAGTTTAATTGAGAAAGAGGCAGAAGATGGCAAAAAAAGATTATTACGAAAGTTTAGGATTAAAAAGAGATGCTTCTGAAGCAGAAATAAAAAGTTCTTTTCGTAAACTAGCTAAAGAATATCATCCAGATGTAAATAAATCTCCAGATGCTGAAAAAAAATTCAAAGAAATTCAAGAAGCATATGCAGTTTTATCTGATGAGTCAAAAAGAAAACAATATGATCAATTTGGTCATAATGCTTTTGATGGTAGTCAAGGTGGTGCAGGATTTAGTGGAGCTGGAGGATTTGATTTTTCTGGTTTTGATTTTGGGGATATTTTTTCTGATATGTTTGGTTCTTCTTTTGGATTTGGAGGTTCTTCAAGAACAAGAAAAACCAAAGGAAGAGATTTACAATTTCAAATGGAACTTTCTTTTGAAGAAGCTGTTTTTGGGACTGAACAAACAATCAATATTAATGTAGAAACAGAGTGTAGTGAGTGTAATGGTATTGGAGGTTCAGGAGAAGAAACTTGTTCTACTTGTCATGGTAGTGGAACCGTTACTAGTGAACAAAGAAGTTTATTTGGTTCTTTTTTAACTAAAACAACGTGTCCACATTGTCAAGGAAGAGGAGTCACTTATAAAACAACTTGTTCTAAATGTAAAGGAAGAGGAATTGTTAAAGAAAATAAAGAAATAATTATCAAAGTTCCAGCTGGTGTAGATGAAGAGAGTCAATTGCGTCTAGTAGGAAAAGGTGAAGCTGGAACTAATAGAGGTCCAGCTGGAGATATTTATGTAACTTTTTCAATAACAAATCATCCTTTATTTATGAGAGAAGAAGATGATATTTATTTAGAATTACCTATAACGATAACTGAAGCTATATTAGGTTGTAAAAAAGAAATACCAACCTTATATGGAAAAATCGTTTTATCAATTCCAGCTGGTATTCAATCAAAAACAAAAATGTTAGTTAAAGATAAAGGCGTTGCAAATGCAACGACGAGAAAAAAAGGAAATATGTATGTCATAATTGATGTTGTAATACCAACTAAATTAGATAAAAAACAAAGACAAATATTAGAAGATTTAAATAAAACTGACTTAGAAAATCATGAAGATTTTGAACGTTATTATAAAAAGACAAAAAAAGTAAATTAACCTTTACTTTTTTTTGTGTTTTCGTTATAATAATGGTCTTGAAACTTAAGGAGGTTTTGCTGATGAATTTAAAAATAGGAGATTTATATTTTAAAATAAATCCATCTCCAGAGCAAATTAATCCAATGGATAATAAAGAAAGAATAATACCTTTATTAAATGATAAAGAAGTACCAATCGAATTTTCTTATAAAAAACATTATGCTCCAGTTGTTAAAGAAGAAGATGTAAAACATGCTGGTTATTGTGATCGAGTTTTTACTTTAGTTGATTTTGATAAATATTATGTTACTTTAAAAACGAATGTAGAGGGTATTGATTATCGAGAAACAATATCTTTAAAAAATCTAAATCAAGAATTTATTTCTTTTGAGCAATATTTTAGTACAGCTAAATTCATTAATCGCGAAGCATATCGTGTTAGACCAATTCAAAACGAAGATGAAACAATAGATAAATCTTTTTTTAAAGATAATCTTCCTGATTATTTTTATTTTGAAAAGTTAATCAATTTAACTCAAAAACTAACTCATCGAAAACAAGTTGGAGCTTTTAAACACGCTTTTAAAGAATTGAAAAAGAATGAAAGAAGAAAACCACCTGTTTTCTTTAATGCTTTAAACGAAAGAGAATTAGATTATAAAGATATTCTTTTATTTGCAAATGATAATCATTTCATAATTAATAGAACTTATTTAAAAAGTATAGGTAATTTAACTGAAAAAGATCAAATTATAATTGTTCCTAAAAAATATCTTAATGATAATTGGGTTTATGACCGTCGTTTAGCATCTGATGAAACATTTGAAGAATGTTTAAAGGAAACTTTTAATTACTTATCAGCTTTTGCAATACCAATTGATTTAGGTTATTCATATACAAAAAAAAGAAATTATATTTAATTTCTTTTTTAATTTACATTAACATTTTCTTCTAATAAGTAATCAATAAATTCTTTTTTAAAAGCTTCTATTTCTTTTATTAAAGAGTCCGGATAAATACTATTACAAGATTTAACAGCGCCCCAAATATGTTTAAAAGTAACAACCTTACTATTATCGAAAAGGGCTAAAGAATAAGCTTTACTAATTAAAGCGAAAGTAACGTCAGGATAACGAGCAGTTGTTTCAAATAAACGTTTATATTCGCTAGTCATATTGACAAAGAATGTAACTATTTTTTCAATAACAAATGTAGAATAATTTAATTTAACACCAGTTTTCTTTTCTATTTTAGGTAAACTACCAACTATAATTTTAACTGTAGTTTCAGGTGTAGGTTCTGCAATGTCAATTTTTTCAAATCTTCTTAAAAAAGCACGATCTCTAACTAAATAATGATCAAATTCATCTGAAGTTGTCGCTCCAATAATTTTAATAGAACCACGATCTAAACCTGCTTTTAACATATTAGCAAAGTCAAATGAACTGTTAACACTACCAGTTCCAATAATATTATGAATTTCATCAATAAATAAAATAATATTTTCTTCTTTTTTTAATTCATCAACTAAGATTTGCATTTTCATTTCTTCATTACCATCAGTTGTACTAGTTCCTAATAGAGAAGTTAAATTTAATTTAATAATTCGATATTTTTTTAAAACTTCTGGTATTTCACCTCTTTGAATTCGATATGCTAAGCCTTCAACAATAGCTGTTTTACCAATACCAGGTTTACCAACTAAGATTGCTGATTTATCAGGAATAAGAAGTGCTAAAACCATTTTTTTAATTTCTTCTTCACGTTCAATTGCAGGATTAGTGATAAATTCTTCTTTTGTCATATCACTTCCATATTTTTCTAAAATTGATAAATCATTAATTTCTTCCATATAAACACATCCTTATTAAAATAATTATATCATAAAAATAAAATCAATTATTTTTATTTGACATCTTTTGTCAATTATCATTGAATAATCGAAAAGAAACATATATAATATGAATAGTTTGAAGGTGGTAATTAAATGCAACATTATTTTGCACTTTCTAAAAATTTAGATTTAAGCATTTCAGATCTTCATCACATTAATAATGTAATGAGAATGAAAATTGGAGATCAAATAATAATTATCTATAATAAAATTAAAAACTTTGTTGAATTAACAGAGATAAAACCAGTAGGAATAAAATTTAAAATTATAAAATCTGAAACCTTTACTCGAGAAAATCCTGAAATTGTTTTAGCAGTTTCTTTAGTCAATGAACAAAAGTGGGATTTAATTTTACAAAAAGCTACAGAGTTAGGTGTCAATCAAATTATCCCGATTGTTTTCGAGAGAACAATCATTAAATTAGATGATAAGAAACTTAATCAAAAACAAATTAGATGGCAAAAGATTGTGAAAGAAGCAGCTGAACAATCTCATCGTTTTGAATTGCCAATTATTAGTAATCTATTAAGTTATCATGAGTTAAAAAATATATCTGGAGATTTAAAAATTATATGTAGTACTAAAGAAAAACAAACTAATTTAAAAGATATATTAAAAAATAACTTGAATTGTGATAGAATAATAGTAGTAATTGGACCAGAAGGTGGATTAACTGATTTAGAAGAAGAAAAATTAATAACTTATGGTTTTCAATCGATAACTTTAGGAAACAATATATTAAGAGTAGAAACTGTTCCAATGTTTATATTAAGTATTTTTAATTATGAAATGATGAGGTGAAATTATGTATCTTTTAAGCGCAAGAGATTTTTTTGATAATATTAGAAATTATTATTTGAATTTACCTGAAATATCAAAATTAATTATTTATATCATTTTGATTTTAACTTTTATTTCTATTATTTTATCTATTATTTTATTAGATCAAAAAAGAAGTAATCGTCAAAAATTAATTATCCGTAAAGAACAAGAATTAGACGATATTTATAGTAATTTAGAAATTGATGAAGATAACGAAAAAACTCGCAATTTAAAAGAAATAACTGATAAGATTCAACAACAATTAGATAATAAAGCGATTGATTTAACTAAATATGAAGAAGATCAAGAAGAAACATCAGTTATAAGTTATAATGAATTGATTCAAAAAATTGGTAAACCAACAACTGAAACTAAAGAAGAATTTAATTTAGATAATCTTGTTCACAAAATTGAAGAGGATGAAAAAATTGAACAAGCAGAACCATATGTGATTACTCCTGAACAAGAAAAACCAGGATTTAAGAATTCAATTTTTATCTCACCAATCTATGGTTCTCAAGAAAATATTCAAAAAGAAACTATTGTTAATCATGAACCACCAAAAGTAGAAAAAATCCAAGAACAACCACAAATAATTAAACCTCAAACACCAGAGATGTTAGAAGAAGAAAAATTTTTAAATAATTTAAAAAAATTCCGTAATAATTTAGAATAGGTAACTATTCTTTTTTACACAATTTGACAAAAAAGAGTTTTTATGCTATAATCTAGTCACTTAATGAGAATATAAGGGGGTTATATTATGAAAGGTTATGTTTTTGAATACTTAAACGAAAATGATTTTCGTAAGTTAGAAAAATCTGTGAAAAAATACAACATGATAGCTTACAAAAAATTAGTGTTTGATTATTATCCGTCTATTAAAGAAGGAAAAATGTTAGGTAAGTTAATTGAAACAAATAGTAAAAATCAAACTAAGACTTATGAATTAAAATTACCAACTAATGAAATGTTTGCTAAAGTACATGGTGATATGAAGTTAAACTATACTGTTTATGAAGATAAACATATTGTTTTATTTAATACAATTACACCAACTGATATTTTAACAGAAGGACATCGTAGTGAATTATCTACTTTTGATGGAGTAATTCTTTCTAAACAAAATGCAGAAAGAGATATGTTTAAAATTAATTTATTGAAGTTGTTAGAAAAATAAAAGAAGAGAAATCTTCTTTTTTTATGGAGGTAAAATGAAATGTAATCATCAAACAAGAACATTGTTATTTATTAGTCCTAATCATGTAGAAATAGGAGGAGAGTATTATACTTGTTATCATTATTTATGTGAAGAATGCAAAGCATATTTATGTTGTGAAATATATGGAACTAATTCTCCTCATATTGATCCAATTATATCAAATCCAATTATTGAAGTTCCTTATGGTGCTTATTTAGAAGACAGTATTTATCAAGAAACTATGAAAAAAGTTTTAAAAAGAACTAAATAATATTGCCAATGAAAATATAATGTGATATTATATAAAGGCAATGGACCCTTAGCTCAGTTGGTTAGAGCATCCGGCTCATAACCGGGAGGTCGTAGGTCCGAGCCCTACAGGGTCCACCAAAAAATTTTACAGAGATGTAATTTTTTTTTGATTGTTTTTTTAAAATGAAAAGAGTATAATTTAAAAGAAAGTATGGGATCAAGATGAAATTATTCAAAGACAAAAAAATAGCTATAACACTATCTTTATTTTTATTGACAGCAATAATATTTGGAATATATTATTATAATTTTATTGGTAAACCTTTAGAAAAAATATTTTTAAATAGTATTTTTGGTTTATCATTAATATTAATAGTTTTTTTAATTCTTTTGTTTAAAAAAACTATTAAAGAACGTTGGAAAGAAATTTTATTATTAAGTTTATTTATGTTCTTATTAGAAATTATTTTTGTTATTGAAAATAAAATTGTCGTTACTTATTTGTTTTTTATTTCAATTAGTTTTTTTATCTATTATATAAATCTAATGTCTTTATTTTTAAAAAACAAATTAAAAGATATATATTTTGGATTTTTATTTTTCTTTATTCCTATTTATTTAATCATACAAGATATTTATTGTTTTATTTTTAATGATTTTTTATCAGTAGCAGAAATAGTTGTTATTAAAGAAGGAGCAGAGTTTGCATCTGGAGTTATTCACTTTAAATTTATTTATTTAGTATATTTATTTTTAGGAATATTAAGTTTTATTATTTATTTAAAAATCAAGCAAAAGAAAGCTATCCAAATTAAAGGAATTAATTTTATTATATTATTTTTATTATATTTTTTAGTTCAATTTAACGCTCAATATCCAGTTAAAGAAGCTAGATTATATACATCAGATCATTATTTATATCAAACAGTTTATAATCATCAAAGATTTATTTCTCGTTATGGAATTAATCAATATTTATTTAGAGATTTAACTAAATCAATTGGAGGATTATTTAAATCAAAAAATCAATATCGTTCCGAAATAATCAAATATTTTAATGATCATCCTAAAGAACACGAAACAAATGAATATAGTGGAATATTTAAAGATAAAAATTTAATCTTTATTATGGCTGAATCATTTGATAATTTAGCTATAAACGAAGAATTAACACCTTATATTTTTAATTTGATGGAAACAGGATTAAATTTTACTAATTATCATGTTCCTGTTTATCCAAGAACAACTTGTGATACAGAAATAATTTATAATACAGGAATTATTCCTTCAATCAATGATGGGCCAACTTGTTATACATATAATCGTAATTCATATTATCATTCTTTAGCGAACTTGTTTAATAATAAAGAATATTTAACTAAAGCTTTTCATAGTAATGATAAAGAATTTTATACTAGAAATTTAGTTTATGAAGGATTAGGTTATCAAGAATTTTATGGCCAAATAGAATTGAATTTATCTAATATAGAAAAAAGATATGATGAAACATTTTATGAAAAAGCGAAAGATAAAATTACTAAAGGTGATAAATTCTTAAGTTATATTATAACTTTAAGTGGTCATAGTCCATATAATGAAACTCATTTAGCAGTACAAAAACATTATGAAAAGGTAGAAGCTTATTTTAAATCAATTAATAAATCTCCACCAGAAGAAATAAAATCTTATATAGCTAGTCAAATAGAATTAGATTTGTTTGTAAAAGCATTAATGGAAGATTTAGAAACAAAAGATTTAATAGATAATACAGTTATAATTATAACAACTGATCACTATCCTTATACAATTAATAAGAATACTTATAAAAAATATACTGGTTTTACAGAAAATTATGAAAAATCAAATGCACCTTTAGTTATTTGGTCAAAAGATATTCAACCTCAAGAAATAGATTTAGTTTTTCAATCTTTTGATTTATTACCAACATTAATCAATTTATTTGGTTTAGAAGCAGATTATCGTTATTATTTAGGAAATGATATTTTTTCGAAACATTATGAACCATTGGTCTTGTATAAAGATTACTCTTGGTATGATGGGAAAAATTATGTTTCTTTTGGCAACAAAATAAAAGGGACATCTAGTAATAAATATATTAATAAACAACAAAGTAAAGTTGATAATTATTACGATATATCAGAAAAAATATTGAGAAACAATTTCTTTAAAAATAATTAACAAATTTTTAAGAATATGTTATACTATCACTAGCTGAATTTATTTCAGCTTTAAAAGCGGGTATGGCGGAATTGGCAGACGCACTAGACTTAGGATCTAGCGGAGTAATCCATGGGGGTTCAAGTCCCTTTACCCGCACCAAATTAAAATTATACGAACTAAAAAAGTTCGTTTTTTTATTATGTGATATAATACACTTAATAAGTGGTGATATTATGGATTTAATTATTAATGATTACAATTAAAAAAGTGATGACATTAAAGAATATGGTTTAAAATCTAGAGCTATTCTTATCAATGAAAAAGGACAAGTTTTAGTAGCAAACTATGGTGGGGTTTATTTATTTCCAGGAGGATCAATAGATGAAAATGAAACCATAATAACAGCTCTTATCAGAGAGTTAAAAGAAGAAATAGGTTGTGATTATGAAGAAACAGAATTAAAATTTATAGTTTGTTCAGAATTCTATCAAAAAGATTATCTGAAAAGAAATGGGAAGGTTAAAAATAGGTTAATTAAAACTAATTATTTTATTGGGAAATATAAAGGTGTTTTAAATATAAATCAAAAATTGACTAAAAAAGAGATGAAAAATAAATTCAAATTAGAGTTGTTACCTCTGAAAGATTTAAAAAACATTAATAATAATTCTCGAAACATATTTTTTCAAAAAGAAATTATTACTATTTTAAATACTTTAGAAATGGAGTTAGAATTATGAAGATTTTTTTAATTAGACATGGTGAATCGATTCAAAATACAAAAGAAAATTATACAATTGGATTACCTGATCACAAAGTTTATTTATCAGATAAAGGAAAAAGAGAAGCTGAAGAAGCTGGTAAATTTTTAAAAGATTTTGTTATTGAAAATAATATTGATTTAACTAAAGCAGTGTTATGGGTAAGTCCTTTTGAAAGAACCAGAGAAACAGCTAAAATAATTAATGATTATTTAAAGTTGGAAAATATTAAAGAAGATATCACTTTAATTGAACAAAGATATGGTTTATTTAGTGATAAAGAAATCGATACTATTAAAAACAAATATCCAGAAGAATTTTCTCATTATAACAATTATTATCAGAATGATGGAAAGTTTTATGCAAAGCTTCCTCAAGGTGAAAGCCCTTATGATGTTGCTCTTAGAACAAAACAGTTTATAAATACAATTTTTCGTGATGAAGAAGAAGTGTTTTTTATTGTTTCTCATGGTACAACTATTAGAACGATTATAATGAATTGGTTTCATTATTCACCAGAATGGTTTAATGCTGAACCCAATTTAAAAAATTGTTCAATTAGAATGATTGAAAGAATTGATAAAGTAAGCACTGAAAAATATATTTATGGTGGACCACATAAAAAATAAATGTGTTATAATAAAAACATATAAAACTTAGGGAGGTTTTGAAAATGACAAAATGGGATCGACAATATTTGGAATTGTGTAAAAAAATCTTGAAAGATGGAATTGAAGTTGAAAGCAGAACGGGAACAAATGCAATCAAATTAGATGGTTACTATTTAGAATTTAATTTAGGAGAAGAATTTCCTGTTTTAACAACTAAAAAATTATATTTTACAAAAGCAATCTTAGAGATGCTATGGATTTATCAAGTTCAATCGAATGATGTGAGATGGCTTCAAGAAAGAAATGTTAACATTTGGGATGGTTGGGAAATTGGTGAAGATGGTATATGGAGAGCAACTCAAACGGTTCTAGATGAAAATGGTAATTTAGTCAAACAAGAAATTGCTAAAGATTTTGGAATTGAAAATGCTCATACAATTGGAACAGCTTATGGCTTTATTGCAGAGCGTTATAAGTTAATGCAAAGTTTAATTGAAACTATCAGAAAAAGACCAACAGATCGAAGAATGGTTAAAAGTTTATGGCAAGATGAATATATGCCAACAGCTGTGTTGCCTTCTTGTGTTTGGTCAACTGAATGGAATGTTTGGAATAATAAAATAAATTTATGGGTTCATCAAAGATCTTGTGATATTCCTTTAGGATTACCTTTTAACGTTACTCAATATGCTGTTTTAGCTAATATGATAGCGCATGTTACTGGGTATGAACCTGGTATAATGAGATGGAGTCTTAATGATCCTCATATTTATGTTGATCAAGTTTCGGGAATACAGAAACAAATTAGAAGAGGGGAAGAGTTAGAAGATTTATCAGCTCCAGAATTATGGTTAAATCCAGAAATTAAAGAATTTTTTGATTTTGATAATTCTGAAGAATTAGCAGATATAAAAGTTTTAAAATATAAACATCATGGACCAATACCTTTCCCTATTTCTCAATAAAAAAGGAGAATACAATTATGAAGAAATTAATTGTTATTGAAGGAACAGATTGTTCTGGAAAAGAAACTCAATCTAATCTTTTATTAGAAAGATTAAAAGCTGAAAAAAGATTAATTGAAAAATTAAGTTTTCCAATGTATGATACACCAACAGGAAAAATAATTGGTGGACCTTATTTAGGTAAAGAATATATTTCTGAAGGTTGGTTTCCAGAAGGAGCAAGCAATGTTGATCCTAAAGTAGCAGCTTTATATTATGCAGCTGATAGAAAATATAATATTTCTAAAATAGAATCTTTATTAGATCAAGGTTATGATGTTTTATTAGATCGTTATATTGAATCTAATATGGCTCATCAAGGAGGCAAATTAAAAACATCAAAAGAAAGATTAGAAATATATCGTTGGTTAGAAACATTAGAATATGATTTATTAAAATTACCTCATCCTGATTTAACTATTTTTTTATATATGCCTTATAAATATGCTTTAGAATTAAAAAAGAATCGTTTAGAAAAACCAGATCAGCACGAAATGAATGAAGAGCATTTGATTAATGCAGAAAAAACTTATTTAGAATTAGCAAAATTATATGGGTTTAAAATAATAAATTGTATAAAAGATGATAGAATTAGAACAAAAGAAAATATTCATGAAGAGGTTTATTCATTAGTTAAAAAAATGAAATAAGGAGCATTATGAAATTAAGAGATTTATATTTAAAAATTAATCCAGCTCAGGGTTCAACAGATGGCATTGGTTATACAGATCAAATTTTT
>JAAZBI010000005.1 GCA_012513875.1 Mollicutes bacterium | reverse complement strand
ATTCTACCTTTAACACCAATTAATGTTATTTGGTGATACATATATAACTATTAATACTTAAAATTATATAAATTAGAAATTCTTAACTTATATTGTCTTTGTCTGATTGCTTTTAACTATTTTATTTATCGGAAACTCTTGTAAATTATCTGGCACATCATTTCTATTTACATAATAGTAAATCAACTCGTCAGGAATAACAAACCATGGTTGATCATATGCTTCAATATTTTTTAAACCTTGAGAATGATTATAGGCAGTTTCTAAATTATAATCAAAATAATCTTCTTTGGAACCTCTTTTAACTATTACGCTTGTTATATCATCAAAACTGTAATAACCTGTTATACTATCTTCGACAATATTTAATTGATGATTTACTTCAGTCCCATCATCACATACAACACAGTAAGATTTTATACCTACTAATTCTAGTAGTAATTTATAATACTGACTAATTGAATTACAAATACCTTTTTTGAGTATAATGGTATCAATTAACTCTTTTCTAAGATTTCTATCTATTCTTTTTACGATTCCAAGTTTTATGTTTCGAATTGCTTTTAGCTTATTATAATCATATGATATTTTTTGCGATAAATAATCAAATATTATTTTTCTCTTTTCATAATCCGTTAAAGTATTTATATTTTCATTTGCAAAAATTATTTTTAATTCTTGAATTAATTTTTCTCTTATTTCATTCCATGTATATGTTTTTTCCATATTTTCACTTCCTAATTAAATTATATCATAAAAAAAGAGACTTTCTAAGTCTCTTTCTCTTCTCTTTTACTACTTAAAAAAGTCACCTTTTCCGCTACCATTTCTGTTAAATAATTAGTTTTCTCATCTTTTTCAACAGTTCTACTTCGAATTCTACCTTTAACACCGATTAATGGTAAATAGTGATACAAATATTTTTAAACAATATCATTTTAAATTGACCGTAATCACTATAATATTTTAGATTTAATGTTATCTAAACATTCGAAAACCGGTTCACTATAATCATCTGGCCAATAAAAAATATTTTTTGTTTTTAGACTAGATATTATTTCTTCTTGAAGTTCTGTTGTTAATTCAATTTTTTCAATCCTTCCATTTTTTGAATCATATAAATATATAGGATAATCAATACCTAGCATATTATTTAACATTTTTTGAACAACAATCACTTGTGATAAAAGATATTGTGATTTGTCACATTTATTAAGAAACAATCCAACCACAGAATCAAGCATAGCCACAACATTTATTTCATTCATTGCAGTCGAATTATTTTCTTTAATATAATTAGATAACTCATTAATATTATTAAAATCAGAAGCATTTGCAAAAAAATCTCCATTTTCTATATTTCCGCTACTTCCACTATCAGAAATCCCTATATGAAAACAATTTACCAAATCAGCGTTCATTAAAAATCCAATATTCTTATATGTTGACACCCCTACATTTGGTACAATTAAAGTTGTCGATGCACTGCTCAATTTTTTATTTAATAGTAAGTCAAATTCATTAGCCCAAGTTGTACAATTATATTCTAAATTACTCCCATTTCTTTGCAAAGTTGGCCAATCCATCGCTCTTACTAGCAATTTCCCATTACCATAAATTTGTTCTACTAAATCCATACTATCACCATATTAATTATAGCACAAAAAAGCAGATTATTCCTCTGCTTTTTCTTCTTTTTTACTACTTAAAAAAGTTACCTTTTCTGCTACCATTTCTGTTAAATAATTAGTTTTCTCATCTTTTTCAACAGTTCTACTTTGAATTCTACCTTTAACACCTATTAGGTCACCTTTTTTGCAATATTCTGTTGTATTTTGAGCTATACCTTCCCAAAGAATACAATTAATAAAATCAGTATCATATTCTCCATTAGAATTTTTATAACTTCTTGGTACCGCTAAAGTAATATTAGTAATCTTTTTCCCTGTTTCTGTTTCTCTAAGTTCTGAATCTTTTACTAATCTTCCTACTATTACAAATTGATTTAACATATTATCTCTCCTTTCGAAAAAATAATATTATTATTAATAAATAAATGCAAAAGTATAAAAGATTATTTTTGATTTATTTAGAATTAAAAAAACAATTATTTAAAATCATTTTTTTAATTATCTATCTTTTTTCTGATTGGATTTAAACTTTTTAATTAAAATTACTAAAATTTAATATTTATTTTTTAACAAATTGTTTAATTCTACAGCATACTCTAGAGGTAATTCTGATTTAAACTCTTCAATAAAACCTAAAATAATTAATTCTTTAGCTTTTTCCTCATCTATTCCTCTACTCATTAAATAAAATAATTCATCTTCACTTATTTTGGAAACAGTCGCTTCATGTTCTAAAAGAGAAGACTTATTTGAAACAATATTGGTGGGAAAAGTATCGCTCTTCGATAATGAATCTAAAATAAATGTATCGCATTTAACAGTACTCATACTATTAATAGCTTCTTTACTAATATGAACAGTTCCTCGATAAGTAGCGTTCCCACCATTGCGAGCGATAGATTTAGAAACTATCTTACTTTTTGTATTAGGCCCTAAATGAATCATTTTCGCTCCGGCATCTTGAATTTGATCTTTATCTGCTAAAGAGATAGACAAGCACAATCCTCGAGCATTCTTACCCTTTAATATACAAGCTGGATATTTCATAGTAATTTTTGAACCAATATTACCATCGATCCATTCCATTAAACCATCTTCTTCAACTAATGCTCTTTTTGTTACTAAATTATATATATTTGTAGACCAATTTTGAATCGTCGTATAACGACATTTAGCATTCTTGTGAACAAAAATTTCAACTACACCAGCATGAAGTGAACCAGCACTTTCTTTTCTAGCTGTACATCCTTCAATATATTCTAATTCTGCTCCTTCATCAACAATTATAATCGTTCTTTCAAATTGACCGAAATTTTGATTATTAATCCAAAAATAACTTTGTAAAGGGCGATCTAATTTAACTCCTTTAGGGACATAAATAAATGCTCCCCCACTCCAAAAAGCAGTGTTGAGATCACTAAATTTATTATCACCAATTGGAATTAATTTACTAAAATATTTTTTAAATAATTCTGGATATTTTTTTAAAGCAGTATCAGTATCAACAAAGATAACACCCTTTTCTTCTAAATAAGATAACATATTATGATAAATAGAAGTGCTTTCATATTGAACACCTATTCCACCCAAATAATCTTTTTCTGCTTTTAATAATCCCAGTTCTTCAAAAGGTTGCTTTAAATCAGAATTCATTTTTTCCCAATCGTTAACTTGATCATCTACTTTATGAAAATAATTTATTTTATCAAAATCAATATTTAGTTTCGGACCAAAATTGGGCATATTTAAAGAATTAAAACTTTTTAAAGCTTTAATTCTTATATGTTTCATAAATAAAGGTTCTTGTTTAAAAGAAGAAACCTTATCAATTAAAGTTGAATTTAATGTTTTCATGTCATCACCAAAATTATTATACTATAAAAAAAAATAATTTCCTATTAACTTGACTTATCTATTTTTTTATTTATAATATAGTTAAATTAATGAGGTGATTTGATGGAAAATTATGAAAAAATTGAAGATTCAATTAGAAATTATGGAAATTTATATACTGCTATGGATTTAAAACCTAATTGTTCTCAACAAGAAATTAATGATAAATTTAAAGAACTAATGGCAAAGTTTTTACCTGCTGGTTTACATACTGATGAATCAACATTAACTTATTTAATAAAAATATCTTGTGTTAATTCAATCTTAAGTAAACCTGAGTTGAGAAAAAAATATGACAATATTTTAATGAGAAACATAGATTTAGGTTCTACTATCAAAAAAGAATGTACTGAAGATGCAATTAAAAAAAAGAAAAAGCGAATTTAATCGCTTTTTTTTATTATTTGTTTTAAGCCTTTAAAAGGTAATATAGCACAATTTTTTCGGTTAGGTTGTTTATATATTTCGTCATAAACATTTAATTCACCCAATATATTTTTATTATATTCTTGTTCATTAATCATCTTTTCAAATTCTTCACTAATCACTAAAGCTTCATCTAAAGTTTTTCCAATTAAAGTTTTAATCATAATAGATGTTACTGAAGTGGAAATAGCACAAGCTTCTCCGTCAAAATATAAATCAACTATTAAGTTATTTTCGATTTTAAGAAACAAATTGATATTATCAATACAAGATTCATTTCTGGTATTGATTTTTATATATTCTTCTCCTTTAGTTTCTTTATGAAAGGGATGAGAATTGTTTTCAATAATTATTTCTCTTTTTAAATTACTATTCATATTTCACCTACAATGATTCTTCTAAAATGTTTTCATTATTTAAAGCTTTAATTAAAGAATCTATTTCTTCTTTTGTATTATAAAAATATAAACTCAAACGACAAGTGTTATTTAAACCTAAGTTATTTAATAATTTAGCACAATGATTACCAGAACGAATCGCTATCTTTTTTTTGCTCAAATAAATAGCTGTATCTTGACTAAAAACATTATTAACATTAAAAATAATAATTGGTCCTTTTGAATATTCGTTATATATTTTAATTTGAGATATTTCTTTCATTTTAGAAAGAGCATATTTTTTCAGTTTTTGTAAATAAACTTCATCTCTATTTTTTTCTAAATATTCAATAGCACTACCCAATCCAAGAATACCACTAAGATTTTGAGTCCCAGCTTCAAATTTCTCAGGAATATTTTTCAACAAATATTGTCCTTCTTTTTGAAAGGTAGCTGAAACACCACCACCTAAAATTAAAGGTTTCATTTGTTCTAATAAATTATATTTACCATATAATATTCCAATTCCTGTTGGCCCCATCATTTTATGCCCAGAAAAAGCATAAAAATCAACATCTAATTGTTTAACATCTACTTTTAAATGAGATATACTTTGCGCTCCATCAATGATTACTAAGATATTATGAAGATGAGCATATTCGATTATTTCTTGTAAAGGACGAACGTCACCAATTACATTAGTAATGTGGGCTAAAGCTATCACTTTAGTTTTAGGAGTAATTGCTTTTTTAACGTTTTCTAAAACAACTTCATTGTTTTTATCTAAATCAATATAATTAACTTTTATTTGATTAGTTTCAGCTAATTCAAAGAAAGGCAACACTAATGAAGCATGTTCTGTTTCCGTAGTTAAAACTTCATCTCCAGGTTTTAAATAACTAGCACAGAAACCAAAGACAACCATATTTAATGAATGGGTTCCCCCTGAAGTGAAAATAATTTCTTTTGAATCTTCAGCATGAATAAAGTTTTTTACTTGAGTTCTTATCTTTTCAATTTCAGTAGATAATTCTTGACTCAAATCATAATCTGAACGATTAATATTAACACTTTGATTTATATAATATTTATTAATACGATCAATAACAATTTGAGGTTTAAAAGTTGTTGCAGCATTGTCAAAATATATTAAATCTTTATTTAACATTGGAAAATCATTACGATTCATTATCTCACCTCTATTCTTCACTAATATTCTTGTTAATACGACAAAACATATTTTCTTTAAAATCTAAATTACTATATAAAAAACCTCTAACTAATAATTTAGTCGCAGAATCTTTATCAAAACCTCTCGTTTGTAAATAGAAAATTTCTTCATCATTAAATTTACCTAGAGATGCTCCGTGAAATGCTTCTACATCGTCTTCTTCAATAAGTAAGTTGGGTTTAATAACACTTTTATTATCATCTAAAAAAATAACTTTATTTTCTTGTTTTAAATAACTCTTTATTTTACCTTTTGGTACATAAGCATTAACTGTTAAATCTAAATATCCTTCTTTTGATATTACTCCATGATTATTAATTATACTAGTTGTTAAAGGATAATCGTGATAAATATTTAAACAACAATTGTGAGGATCTGTTATTAAAAAAGAAGCATTATAAATAATTTTGCTTTTTTCTCCACTAAGATGAATGTTAATATCTTCATGATAATTATTTAATTTGTGAAAACGATTATAACTCAATTGAGAATTTTCTTTTAAGATAATATCATATTGAGATGGTTTAACATCTTCATCTTTTATTTCTCTAATAATAATTTGAGAGTTTTCAAAAACTTCAATTTTAATTCGAGAACAAGTAACGTTTTCCAAATAAATTTCTTGTTTTTCTTTCGCTCTAATTAATAATTCTTCTTTATTTATTTGATAATCAATTGGTAATTCATTACTACTTAAAATTTTCATCTTCATCACCTAATTGTTCATATCCTTCAGTTTCTAATAAGTCTCCTAAATCACTAGTTCCAGTTCTAACAATTTTACCTGCTTTAATAATATGAACGTAATCAGGAACTAAATATTTTAATATCTTATTATTATGTGTAATTATTAAAACTGATGTATCAGGATAATCCTTTAAATAATTTTTAATATTTTTAAAAACTAATTTTAAACTGTCGATATCTAACCCCGAATCAATTTCATCTAAAATTAAAAACTTTGGTTCTAAAATTTTTAATTGTAAAACTTCGTTTTTCTTTTTTTCTCCTCCAGAAAATCCAACGTTTAATCCTCTACTTAAAAGATCTGATTTTATTTTTAAATCCGAACTATATTCTTCAGCTTTTTTGATAAATTCATAAAGATTAATACTCCCAGATTGTTTAATACCTAAAGCAGTTCTTAAAAAGTCCGCATTAGAAACACCAGTAATTTCTAAAGGATTTTGGAACGCTAAAAAAATTCCTTCTCTAGCTCTTTGATCAGGAGTTAATGTAAGTAAATCTTGATTATTAAAAATTATTTTACCTGATAACAATTGATAACGAGGGTCTCCCATAATAGTTCTGGATAAAGTTGATTTACCACTTCCATTAGGTCCCATTATGACATGAATAGAACCTTTATCTATTTTCAATGAAAAATCTTTCAATAATTGTTTATCATCTACTTGAACAGTAATTTTATTTATTTCTAACATTTTGTTCATCTCATTTCTTTAATTATTTTATCATTGTTCTTTTGATTATTCAACAATAGAAAAATATGATAAAATAATAATGGAGGTTAAAAATGCATTGTTTATTTTGTAAAATTATTAAAGGAGAAATTCCTTCTTTATCTATTTATGAAGATGATATCGTAAAAGTAGTCTTCGATATTAATCCTAAAAGTACTGGTCATTGTTTAGTAATAACTAAAAAACACTATCAAGATGCTTTTGATATCGATCGAGAAACAATTACTTATATATATAGTAATATTGTTCCAAAAATTTATTCTTTATTAAAAGAAAAATTAAATATTGAAGGATTATCAATTGCTCAAAATAATGGTTTATCGCAAGATATTAAACATTATCATGTTCACTTGATTCCTAATTATTCAAAAAAAGATATAAAAAAACCAGATGAAATTATATCAAATTTTTAAAAATATGATATAATTATAATGTAAGAAAGAGGATGGTAAAATGAAAAAACAAAAATTATTAATTGGATTAGGACTAATTATTTTATTAGTTTCTGGTTGTGGAGTTGCTAAATTAGAAAATGGTGAAGAAGTAGTTGTCAAAACTAAAAACGGAACGATTACTGCTGATAATTTATATCAAGAACTGAAATCGAAATACGCTATAAATGTATTGATAGATTTAATTGATACTTCAATTTTAAATGATCTTTATCCAAAAGCTGATATAAAAGCAGTTGTTGATTCTCAAGTTAATTATTATAAACAACAATTAGGTGATGAGTTCGAATCTTATATACAAACTTATTTAGGAATCAATACAGA
Source organism: Mollicutes bacterium (assembly GCA_012513875.1). Classification (GTDB taxonomy): domain Bacteria; phylum Bacillota_I; class Bacilli_A; order RF39; family UBA660; genus JAAZBI01. The sequence goes on along the minus strand of JAAZBI010000005.1, from coordinate 6,156 downwards.
AAGTGAACTACATGATTATTTAGGATTACAATATCAAAGAGAACTTGCTAAAAATGATTATTTAAAGAAAATTATTACAGATGAAGAAATAAATACTTATTATGAAAAGAAAGCGGTTGGAGATTATTATGTAAGCCATATCTTAATTGCTCCAGAAGAATCTGAATATATGAGTGATGAGGATTATCAAATAGCTGAAGAAAAAGCTTTTAATTCTGCTAAAGATATTATTAAAAAATTAGATGCTAAAGAAGACTTTAGTACTCTAGCAAAAGAATACTCGACTGATCAAGGAAGTGCTGTTAATGGCGGTGTAATTGGTTGGGTTAATAAAAATGATGCTAATTATTCAGAAGCGTTTCGTTTAGGAGCTTATGATTTAAAAAAAGGAGAATACTCTAAAGAACCAGTTAAATCGGAATTTGGTTATCATATTATTATAGTAACTGATATTAAAGAAAAAGCTTCTTTAGAAGATTCAAAAGAATCAATTATTAATTATATAGTTCAAGAAAAATCTCAAGAGGAAGTTGATTATATAACAAAAGCTTTAATTGATTTAAGAAAAGAATATAAATTAAACATTCAAGATTCTGAACTTAAAAAAGCTTATGACCAATATATTAAAAGTTTAAATTAAAAATAGAAAGGATTAATTCCTTTCTATTTTTTCTATATCTTGACTATTATAACCTTTTTGATAAAGTTTTTGCTTGATAGTCATTTTTAATTTATAATTATCATATTTAGATTGATATTTTTTAAATAATTTATCATAATCTTTTTGAATATCTAGCTGATCGTTCAAATTATAATTTTCCAACAAAGAAATAACTTGATTCATATTATAGCCTAAATTAATGAACTTATTTAAAATTTTCATTTTTAAAACTTGACCATTGTATTTTTTGTTTAATTTTAAATTTTTAGAAATAATTCTGTTAATTTTTTCCTCTAAATCTTGAGGTTTAATTTGACTTATAATTTCTTCTATTATTTTTAAATCAATTTGATGAGACTCTAAATCTTTTTTTATTTTGTCTGGGCCATCATTACTTAAATTAACTCGATCATTAACAAAAGCTTGAGCATATTTTAAATCGTTCAAATATCCTTCTTGGGTTAATTTATTAATAGTATCCGTAATTAATTTAGAATTATAATCTTTTTTATTTAAATACTTTTTCAATTCAAAAGTAGAACGCATTTTTTTATTTAAATAACTTAAAGCTTGATAATAAATATCTATTTCATTATTTTCTTTTTTAATTTTTTCTAAATCAATATCTTTATTTATTAACAAATTATTTTTAACTATTACATCTTCATAAACAGTTAAAAAACTTTGATCTGAAAAAATTAATTTATACTTATTTTTAGACATCTTTTTAAAAGATTCAATTTTCATTTAATCACCTCTGTTTCATATTATAACACAAAAAAAGCTTAATACTATTTTACTAATATTAAGCCTTCAGCTACTTCTTCCAAAGCTTTTCCTAAAGAGGTTACTGACTTTAAATCTTTATGATTAATTTGTGAGTATCCCGTTTTAGTTATTTCTCTTGAACGTCTTGATATAATCGTTACCAAAGTAAACTTTGAATCAACAATTGTTAATAATTTATCAATTGATGGTAAAAGCATATGTTATCACTCTCCTAATTTAAGATTAAAGTATTTTAAAGAAGTCTGCAATCAAAACAGACTTCTTTTGACATGGTTTGACACTATTTAGCATGATACCAATTTTTTCCAATAGCTGTTACAGCTTGTAATGGTACATCTAATTGATAAGTATTCTCCATAATTTCTTCGACAAGTTTTTTTAATTGTTTTTCTTCTTCAGGCACACAATCAAAAACTAACTCATCGTGAACTTGTAACAGCATTTTACTCTTCATTTTTTTAGATTTCAATTCATTATAAATCTCAATCATAGCTTTTTTTATTATATCAGCACTAGTTCCTTGAATTGGTGTATTTAAAGCTATTCTTTCTCCTTGTTGTCTAATCAGATAATTCTTATTAGTTAATTCATCAATAATACGTTTACGATTAAATAATGTTTTAACATATCCATCAGCATACGCATCTTTAATTAATTGATCCATATATTTTTTAACTCCAGGAAAAGTTTCAAAATACTTATTGATAAACTTCTTCGCTTCATTAAAATCAATATCTAAATCCTCTGATAAGCCAAAGCTGCTAATTCCATATAAGATTCCAAAGTTAACAGCCTTAGCTTTTCTACGCATAGTACTAGTAACTTCGTTTTCTTTAATATCGAAGATTTTCATTGCAGTTTGAGCATGAATATCTTCATTATCTTGATAAGCTTTAATCAAATTAGAATCTTGAGACATATGAGCAAAGACACGAAGCTCTATTTGAGAATAATCAGAACTCATTAATAAATTACCAACCGAAGGTAAAAATGCTTTTCTAATTAATTTTCCATACTCATAACGAATTGGAATATTTTGTAAATTCGGATCAGAAGACGATAGTCTTCCTGTTCTCGTTAAAGTTTGATTAAAAATTGTATGAATTTTTCCATCATCTAAAATATAATCGATCATCCCAATAACATAAGTTCCTTTTATTTTAGATAACATGCGATGTTCTAATAACATTTGTATGATTGGATGATTATCGATATTTTTCTTCAAAACATCACGACTAGTCGACAATGCTTTGCTACCTTTTCCTTTAGAAATTATTTTTAATTTATTAAATAAAATCTCTCCTAATTGTTTTGGTGAAGAAATGTTAAAAACTTCTCCTGCTAAATTGTAAATATCTTTTTCTAACAATTCAATTTTGATTGCAATCTCTTCTTGCATATCTAATAAAAAGTTTTTATCAACCTTAATACCAGTTTTTTCCATATCTGCTAAAACAACACTCAAAGGCATTTCTATCTCTTTAAATAAAGAATAACATTCTTCTTGTTGCATTTCTTCTTCAAATCTTTGTTTTGATTCATAAATAAATTTAGCTTTTAAAACACAACTTTTTTCTAATAACTTTTGATCAATATCACCTTTGTTTAATATATCCTCATAAAAAGGAATGTTATAACCCAATTGATTTGCTAAATAAGCAATATCATCTTTAATATTATAATTTAATAAATAAGCTGCTAAAAAAGTGTCAAATTTAATGTTATCTATTTTATCACTTAAAACTACTAAAGATTTTTTTGAATCATAAGTATATTTTTCAATTTCAGATAAAAATTTAGATGACTTTGATAACTTATCTGCAGACACAAAATAACCGCCTGACTCATTATAAATTCCCATACCTAATATTTTACCTAAATGATAATTCTTATTATCAACTTCTAAATAGAAAGCTGAGGGATCGTGAAGATTAGATAAATCATCAATTGTTTTATAATCAATATCTGATGATTTTACTATTTTATTCTTTTTTAAAAAAGAATAAAATTCTAATTCTTCATATAAATTATATAATTTTTCTTCGTTAGGACCTAAATATTTTAAAGATTCAATTGTTCCTAAATTAGGAACTTCTTTATAAATAGTCGCTAACTGTTTAGACATAAAAGCTGATTCTTTCCCATCTAAAAGTTTATCCTTTAATTTACCTTTTATTTCTTCAATATTAACATAAATATTTTCTAAACTTTGATAATCTTGCAATAACTTTAAAGCTGTTTTTTCTCCTATTCCTTTGACTCCAGGAATATTATCAGAACTATCTCCTTGTAAACTCTTTAAATCAATTATTTTTATTGGAGAAATTCCATATTCTTTTTCAAAAGTAGCTCTATCCATTAATAAAGATTCTTTAGTTTTTAATAATTTAACAATAACTTTATTACTAATTAATTGTAATAAATCTTTATCACTACTGACAATTAATCCTTCATAATCATTTGAATTAGTAATCATTTGAGAAAAAGTACCAATTATATCATCAGCTTCATATCCTACAGCTTCAAAATACTTAATACCTAAATAATCTAACAATGTTTTAGCAACACCTATTTGAGATTTTAATTCATCGGGCGCTTCAATTCTTCCAGCTTTATATTCACTATATTCATCATGACGAAAAGTTTTACCTTTATCTAACGCTACAGCTATATAACTAGGTTTTTCTTCGTTAATTATTTTATTTATCATATTAATAAAACCATATAATGCATTAGTTGGAAAGCCTTTAGAGTTTTTCATCATGTTACCTGAATAAGCAGTAGCATAATAACTTCTAAATAACAAATTGTTTCCATCGATTAAAATTACTTTTTTCATTTGATCACTTCCTCTCTTATTATAACAAAAAAAACAGATATAAGATATATCTGTTAAAAACCTCCTAATTGCCTTTCGACAATTTTTAATTCGTATAATTCTTCAAGAGTAATTATTTTATTGTTTAAAGCAACAATTAAAGTTATTTTTTCTTGAGAACTTACAAACATAATTTTACCACTTTTAATACAAGGTAAATAATATGAATAACCTTCACTTACTCCTAATATTTCTACTGCCTCAGCACACATTAATGATCTTGATTCTACTAAATCATAAATTTTATATTCTTTATAAGTTGCTTTAGGTTGAATATCACTAAATTCATTTGCTTTCTGATATTCATCATAAATAAGAACTCCTACAACAATTAAAGCGATTAAAAGAGTAAAGCCTAATAATTTTTTCGTTAAAAACGACCTCCTCCGCCGCCACCGAAGCCTCCGCCACCACCGAAGCCTCCGCCAGAGAAACCTCCACCGAAACCTCCTCCAGATGAACTGCGAGATGATGCTATCTTACTTACAGATTGAGTCTTAACGTTTGAAATAGTTTTTGATAAATTTGAAGTAAACATTGTATTTAAATACATATTAGTTATTAATACGTTACCTAAATCTGGGTTTGTTTCATTTAATTGTTTAATTTTGATTTCCATACTTTTACTAACTTTATCAGCTATTCCTAAAACTGTCGCATATACTAAATATAAATCCCATAATACTATCTCTGGTAATTCTTTTTCATCAAAGCGACCAAAATCTAATAAGAATTTCTTAAAAGCTTTCCATTGCGTATAATGTTCGATTCCTCTTTCAGTCTTTTTTGATACAGACCAAACATAAATAAAGAGAACAATTGTAGATATTAATGCTCCAATTAAAACATAATTACCTTCTAATTTTTCAAACAATTGTAAAAGAAAAACTATAACTATCACAGCATATACTGTGATAAAAGTCTTATATCCATTTTGCTCAACAAAAAACTTTTGATCTTTACTATTTTTTAAAACAATTTTTTCCCAAGCTCTATAATTTTTGGAAAATTCTTCAGCAGAACTCAAACTTTTTGAAGCCTGTTTTATTTTTTCGAAAGATACAATATTGTTTTCAGAAAAATCTCGTTCGAACCACTCATAAATATACTTTTCTTCAGATGATAGTTTCTCTTTGTTTTCAGAATTTAAATTTAAAATATATTCTTTTTTCTTTTCGATTCTTTGTTCTTCTAAAACAAAAGCTTTTTTATAAATAATATTTAAAATTGAACCGGATAAAGCATTGGTTGTAATATTATGTTTAAATAAATATTCAACAATTTCTGGTCCGTATTCTTGATTAATTTCTCGATAATATTCTAAATTAAATTTAGGTTTTAATTCTCGATCTTTTTTTATATAAGTAAAAACAAAAATACCGATGTTAATTATACAAATAAATCCCAATAAAAATACCAGCCTTTTTTCTTCTTCTTGAGCTGTTTCTCTTAGTTTATTTGTTTCTTCAGCTAACTGAGTTTCAATAGCAACAATTTTATCTAAAACAATTGTGTTGCTCTTTTTCTTAGCATTAATAACTAAATCTTTATCAAATAAAACTCTAACATCAAGAAGAGTATTAGGTGCATAATCCGAAACCTTTGCTATAACATGATCACCTTTAGGATCGATTTCTCCAGTAATTTGTCCATGAGCCCAAGTTCTTAAAAATTGAGAATTATCTGGTAATAAAACTTTAATGATTATTTCATCTACTGATTCAGTAAATCCATCTTCAATAAAGGGCCAATATAATTCTGCATAATCATCATGAACAATAACCGCATCATAAACAGTATATTCAAGATAAAAAGCATTTTTTGTATT
>JAAZBI010000083.1 GCA_012513875.1 Mollicutes bacterium | reverse complement strand
TGTGCGGCGCAGACGCCTACAAACTGAACCTAGACATTAAAAAATATGGCGTTAATGGCTTTTTTGTTCACCTTGAACTTCTCGATTACCCGCTAGATGTAGAAAAAAAGTTGAACGAGATTCATAAGCTTCTGTTAAACGCATGCACTGAAAAGGAGGATTAGTATATGAAAAAATATATTGGAAAAGCGTTTGAAACTCTGTTCAATATAAAAGCCAATAAGATTGAGAAACTTCTGAAAGACTATCGATTGAATGATCTACTAATCACTCCTGGCATAATTCCGGGATTAACAATCGAACAGCACGAGATGATCGGAGTTCTCAACAAATGGACACGAGCAATAACTGCAGAGAATTTCTCATATAAGAAAAATGCTGACCCAAAAGATACCGCCCGATATCTCTATTCGCTGATCGGTGGAAGAAAAAGCGAAATATTCATAGCGCTTCTATTCAACAAAAACGATGAACTTATTAAAAGCGTTCGTCTTGCAGAAGGTGGTGTCAATTCAGCGCTGATCTATCCTCAATCACTATCTCGAACAGCGGTTGAGTATGATGCAGCCAGCATCGTTATTGCGCATAACCACCCAAGCGGTCATCCAGAATTTTCAACAGACGATAAAAATACGTGGCAAAATCTGCGCGAAAATCTCAAGGCGATCAACGTAGAAATTTCGGATTGCTTTGTTATTGGTGATGGAAATTTTTGTTCAAAAGACTATCCATACCCAAAAGAATTTAACCAATCCGCATCAACGAAAATCCAATTGGATGTCCCGCAAAAAAGAAATGACTTGCAATACAGAGAGAGTCTAAGTCATCGTCTCTCTTCTTATACAAACTTAGAGAAATCGGTCGTTAGCGATATCGCACTTAAAATAGCAGAAACAGCACTAAACGAGAGTCCAAATCAAAACATCAAAATCAATGGTCCAATCGCAGCGGCTCAAGAGATCGAGCGGATAGTTAATCACACAGGAGCAGACTCCGGAGTTTTGTTTTTGAATACGAAAAACCAAGTAATCGGAAATAAGACTGTAAAAATCCCGATTACAGATTGCCAGCGCAAGATACTAACCGCCAACGCTCTGAAACACAATGCTGTTGGAGCAATTCTCTTTCGAAGAGAGCTGGAAGAAAAACCCGCTGGTACCCCGCTACTAAAAAACAGTGATTACACAGCTCACAATGCGATTGAAAAACATCTAAAAAACGCTGGTATAAACCTGGTAGATTCGTTTGTATTTCAACAGCAAGACGATCAGTTCGTATTCGTTTCCTTGAATACAGAATCAACGGAGTCCATTCAGCTTTCTCAATCTCCCCCAAAAAGCACTCGGAGAAATAGAACGTAGGGACAAATGTCCCTTAATTATATTTGACATGGTAAGAAAGGAAGGTCAACAGATGCATAAAACAATCAACTATTTTCAAAGCAATCCGGATCACATCTTGTCGTTTGCTTTAGCAATCGCAATCGTGTGCCTCAGTTTTATCGGAATTGCATTCGTACTCTGGCCACGTGGTTTGCGCATAAAAACAAAAAGTAGGGACAAATGTCCCTTAATTATATTTGATAATTCGAAAATGGAGGCTCAAGGAATGAACATTGAATGTAGGACGCTCTTGTTTCAGATGTTAAAAAATCGCCCAGAAGGAATGGATAAAAAGGACTGTCTCCTAGCTCTTTCGGAACCGGATCTCGATGAAATGCTCGAGGAAATTCGAAGGGATCTTTTTAACAAAATATCAGAAATGACCGACGAGGAATATCAATTGGTTTGCATCGAATCAATAAAAAAGCACCTGGAAGAGTAGAAAAGGGGATTTCGTTATGACAGATAAATCGTTTAGGTTTGACAAAAGCGAAAATCTAAAAGAAGACATTAAAAATAGGATTCAGGACGGCGTAAAGGAAATTTACAATAGCGAAAGATTCAAAGAATTTCTAAAGACGGCTGCAAAGTTCTACGATTATAGTCTAAATAATCAAATTCTTATTCTTGCACAAGAGCCAGGTGCGACCTGGTGTGCCGGATTTCAAAAATGGAAAGAGCTTGGAAGATCTGTAAACAAAGGTGAAAAGGGAATTAAAATAGTCGCTTGTGGCGAAAAAAAAATAAAGACAATTAATAATCAAACAGGCGAAGAAGAAGAG
>JAAZBI010000100.1 GCA_012513875.1 Mollicutes bacterium | reverse complement strand
AATTTTAGGACACTGCAAACATTCAACGGATAAACCTAAATATATGAGATTAATAGTTTTAACCCTTTTGTCATTGATTACCTTGACAAGCTATTCACAGGATTTGATAATTCTTAGAAACGGAGAACAAATTGATTGTAAAATAACAAAAGTTGATAGTGTAATTATTCATTATGACTTTTATAAAGGAGAAAGAAAACTATCAAGTTACGTTGCTAAGGATAATATTCATAGTTATAAAATTAATACATCCGATAACATTCCTGATAATTCAAGTGATGTGCTTCAAATTCCTGACAATACTGTGATAATAGATACGACTAAGTATGTAAAAGAAACCAACAAATGGATAAATCTGATTACTTATTCCCAGAGATACGGATTGCACGCGGATGGTTGGTCAGTACAATATTATGGGTATAATCTAAGAAATACATCAAAGTGGTCAATTCCGATACTCTTTACCATAGAAGGATTTACAATACATACTGACTATTTTTCCCAATTTGATTATCAATCAGTTAATATGAGCTATTTTATGGCTGGTATTAGCCCTTTTTATAAACTCAATGATAATTTTTTCCTGAATCTTAGTGCGAACATAATATTTGGGGAAGAAACACTAACGGATTTTTATGCAACCGAAAGTTCAAATACGTTTTTTGGATTTTCACCTTCTCAAGGCATATATTTTATCCCAAAATCTAAAGTAGGGATAACATTAGGACTAAGTGTTTATGAAAAATTACTTAGTTCAGAAGTATATAAAAATGATATCGGAATAAAATTTGAAATAGGAATAAAATTTTAACAATCAATAACTTAAAATTTCAAACAAATGAGAAAACTATTATTTCTAACTCCACTATTTTTAATTGGATGTACTATAAGCCAAAAAATTGTTTACCAGACTGATGATTTACAGGCTCCACAGAGTGTCAAACCAATTCCTGCAAAGGTTGAAGTAAGGATTTTTGAAGATAATAGAGCGAATATTGAAGAAAATGCTGTGTTATTTAATAATCCGAGACAATTAAAACTTAATGGAAAACAAACCTGTATTAATTCGGAAAAGCATTATAAAAAGGATACCGTTGTAAATCAGTTATCAAAAATCATGGTTGACCATTTTAACAAAGCCAGATTGTTTAGCATGTCTTTTTACAAAGAGAGCCAATATAGTGATTATTACTTGACAGGTACTTTGAATAGTTTTTACGCAGAGCAGGAATTCTCAACAGGAGCTGCAGTTGGAGCATCATTTGGACTTGTAGGGGCTTTGGCAACAGCGGGCATTAAAACTCCTGGTAAAATAATCATAGATATTTCCGATTTGAAACTGTACAAAAAGGATGGAACGCTCGTAAAAGACTTTGGGGATTTCTATAAAGAGTATAAGGAAGAATTTAAGGCAGATGCTTCATGCTGGTGTTCTTACTGGAATGCAAATTTAATGCTTAAAGACTTTAATACTTACCTGATTGAGAAAATAAGAACAGATATGACAGGAGTTGAATTAGAATAAAAACTGCCACCAACATCGTATATAAAACATTTGGCAATCAGTGGGTTATCGAACATTTCAGCCCGTATCAAAAGTGCTTGTAACTTGACAGGAAAGAGCTTCGAAATGCCAAACGTTTCATATACGTAACCGTT
>JAAZBI010000047.1 GCA_012513875.1 Mollicutes bacterium | reverse complement strand
TTTAAATTATCATAAAAATAAGGTTGATTAAACAACAAAAATTATATATAATGAAATAGTAGGAAGTGATAAGATGACAGATGATTCAACAAATAAAACAACTCCTTTATACTTTGGGGACAAACCAATTAATAAAGTTATATACGATGAAGATGATAGTCCTTTAGTGTTTGGAGATACAAATGAAAATTCTGATAGAGATTACTTTACAGAAATGCAAAAAATTGCATTATTCAATAAAATATCTCAATTGCCTATAGAAGAAACAATTAGGGTTCGTGAAGAATTGAAAAAAAGTAACGAAAAATTAAAAGAAGAAATTGAAGAAAACAAAAAATTGGAAACTCAATTAAAAAAATATCAACGTAAAGTTAAAAGCCGAAGAGTTTTAGCTATATCAGTTGTTTCAATTGCCTTTGCAATAGGTCTTTTTACAGGACTTAATCAAAAGGAAAATTATGATAAATTTAAAGAACAGATTAAAACAAGAATAGAAACAACTGATGAAAACGGATTACCTAAATTAAGTTTTTTAAAAGCATATGCTTTAGAACATAGTGAGATTCAAATTGATGGTTTATGGTATAAACTTGATTACATTATTGAATGTGCAGAAAAAGGAGAAAAACCAAATCCAATGTATTCATATAATGAAATGAATAAATCTAATGAAATAAGCGATCAATATGCAGAAGAATATAAAGAAGCTAACGGATATTATCCGAATGGATATAGTTATTAAAAAGAAAGAAGGAGAAGAATATGGAAAGAATTAAAAAAGGGGAAGCAATTACATTAGATGATAATATTGAATATTATGTAATCGATAATGTAATGCAAGGAGCAGATAATTATTTATACTTAGCTAAATCAAGTGATCCAAAAGAAATTATGATAGCTAAAGAAATCATTACAGATAATGAAATATCAATTGAAGAAGTAACTGATGAAGCTAAAGAACAAGAAATAATTACAGAAGTATTAAAAAGATTAGATTTAATCTAATCTTTTTAATTAGGAGGACAAATGAAAGCGTTAGTAATTGGTGGAGCTGGATATATTGGAAGTCATTTAGTTTATGAATTAATAAGAGATAATCATGAAGTGATTATTTTCGATAACTTATCAACAGGTAATAAAAACAATGTTCATTCTAAAGCAAAATTTTATTTGGGAGATATAACAAATAATGAAGATTTAGTATCTTTATTATCAAAAGAATCAAACTTTGATGTAGTTTTTCACTTTGCAGCAAAACTAATAGTTTCAGAAAGCATGGAAAAACCATTGGAGTACTATTATAATAATGTTGAAGGGGTAAGAACCTTGTTAGAAAACATGAACAAATTTAAATTAAATAAAATAATTTTTTCTTCAACAGCAGCTGTTTATGGTAATCCTATTAAAGATATATGTGAAGAAGAAGATTTAACAAATCCTATAAATCCTTATGGTGAAACTAAATTAATATGTGAAAAAATGATTAAGTGGTGTAGTCATGTTAATAATTTAAAATATGGAATTTTTCGTTATTTTAATGTAGCTGGTGGAGATAAATCTTTGGAAATAGGATATGATTATCATAATCCTAATAAAACTCACTTAATTCCAATTATTACCGAAGTAGCTTTAGGAATTAGAGAAAAATTAAATGTATATGGAAATGATTATGATACTCGAGACGGAACTTGTATCCGTGATTATATTCATGTTACTGATTTAGCAAAAGCTCATCTTTTAGGAGCTAAACATTTACTATCTGGTAATGATTCTTTTCTTTTAAATTTAGGTTCAAATAATGGTTATTCAGTTTTAGAAATAATTGAAGCGACTAAAAAATATGCTCAAATTAATTATGAAATATCTAAAAGAAGAGAAGGAGACCCCTCTATATTAATAGCGTCTAACGAAAAAGCAAAAGAAGTTCTTAACTGGCGACCAGAATTAAAATTAGACGATATAATTAAAACATCTATTGAATATTGTAAAAAGATTTTATAATCTTTTTTTTTATTTATATTTAAGTTATAATATTAATATAATGAAGGGTAGTGATTTGATGACAAAATATAAAACAATGGATGGAAATGAAGCATGTGCAAGTATTGCTTATTTATTTAATGAAGTAGTAGGTATTTATCCAATTACACCTTCATCACCAATGCCAGAATTAATTGATGAATGGAGTAATCAAGGCAAAAAGAACTTTTTTAACGATCAAGTTAAAGTAGTGCAAATGCAAAGTGAAGCAGGAGCTGCTGGTTTTGTCCATGGTTCATTACAATCAGGTTTATTAACTTCAACTTTTACATCTAGTCAAGGTTTATTATTAATGATACCTAACATGTATAAAATAGCTGGTGAAATGTTGCCAACTGTCTTTAATGTAGCAGCTCGTTCTCTTGCATCTTCAGCTTTAAGTATCTTTGGTGATCATCAAGATGTTTATGCAACAAGAATGACAGGTTTTGCTATGTTAGCGTCTTCCTCAGTACAACAAGTAATGAATATGACTGCAATAGCTCACTTATCAGCAATTGAATCATCATTACCATTTATTAATTTTTTCGATGGTTTTCGTACAAGTCATGAATTAAAAAAAATTAGAGTTTTAGAGCCAGAAGAAATAAAACCTTTAATCAATCAAGAAGCTTTATTAAAGTTTCGTCACAAAGCATTATCACCAG
>JAAZBI010000093.1 GCA_012513875.1 Mollicutes bacterium | reverse complement strand
GGTAATTATGGGTTTGGCATGTATGTCTTTCGATTTATACCAAATACGATATTTATTGCTATTTGGCGCCCTTTTTTCAATGGTGTTTAGTGGTTCAATGTGGGTATTTGGAATGAATCCATACGAGAAGGAACTGTTTATTCGGCCGGTACATAAAATCCTAGGATTAATTACTCTGAGGGGCAAGAAGAGATAGGTCCCAATACATGAGAAGAGGTGCGATATGATTGACCAATCATTCAACATTAATGAAAATTGCACAGGATGCTATGCATGCTATAGTGTATGTCCACAGAGCTGTATTAGCATGTTGGCAAATGAAGAGGGATTCATTTCTCCTAGTGTGAATAGTATAAAGTGTGTGCGCTGTGGGAAATGTATGAGCGTGTGTCCCATTCTTAATCCGGATGAAAGAGAGTTTGAACCTTCCGCAATAGCGTGTCAAAACAGAATTAATTCGTCTCGGATTAAGAGTTCCTCGGGAGGGGTTTTTGTTGCTCTTTCTGAAAGAATAATTGAACTGGAAGGCGTGGTTTATGGTGCAGCATTTAATAGTAACTTTGAAGTTGAGCACAAATCGGTTGATTCACACGAGAATATCCATATTTTACAAGGATCGAAATATGTCCAGAGCAAAATCGGAGATTCATTTATCCACGCAAAAGAGCAACTCTCGAGCGGAAAACATGTATTATTTTCTGGCACTCCTTGTCAAATTGCCGGATTAATGAAATACCTTGGGAAAAAATATGAGCGACTACTAACCATTGACATTGTCTGTCACGGCGTACCGTCCCCGGCTGTTTTCAAAAAATACATTGAAGCCCGTGAGCGCTTGGCGCGATCCCGTGTTACAGAGATTTCTTTTCGAGATAAAAAAATGGGCTGGAAAAACTTTTCTATGAGAATCTGTTTTGAGAACAAACGAGTATATTGTCGAAGTAAGGATCAAGATCCTTACTTGAAATCCTTTCTTCAAAATGGCACGCTTCGTCGATCATGCTATGCGTGCCGGTTTAAAGGAGAGAAGAGGCACAGTGACATAACGCTCGCAGACTTTTGGGGTGTGCAAAATCTGATGCCAGACATTGATGATGACAAGGGTACTTCACTTGTACTATTACATTCGCCAACCGGCAAGCAGATGTTTGAAAGTATAGCGGGAGATATTTTCTCAAATCCGGCAGATGTTTCGGAGGCTTTGAAATACAACTCGGCCGCTTTGAACTCGGTGAAGAGAAGTCCCTTTCGCGATCAGTTTATTAAAGAAGTTACTAATGATAACTTTATCAAGCTGGCGCATAAATACTTTTCAGAATCACCGAACATTCGAATTCGAAGGCGGCTGTTGATGGTAATAAAAAAATTGAGACTGGAGAAATTGGTAAGAAAAATCCGTAAAAAATAATCCGCCAATAATTGAAACTTATAAGAGTAGTACTCCTCGACTGATCGAAAAAGTACAAAGGATTGTATAAAGTTTTGATTATTCAGAGCAAAGGGGTTAAAGGCATCGCGAAAGCAGTCGTGAGAAGACTTTCTCTGAAGAAGAATAAATAGCCATTCCACAAAGGAGCCCACAATGCTAACGACTTCCCGCTTAACCATACGTGATTATCAACCGACGGACGGGCCGGATCTTTTCGAGATGCTTTCGGATGAGAAGGTGGTTCGCTTTGAGCCATACGGTGTTTTTTCGAGGTCAGAGGCTTGGGCAGAGGCGGTGCGCCGTGCGGGGGATCCGTGTTTTCGGGCAGTGTGCTTGAAGGCGTCGGGGAAGCTGATTGGCAATGTGTTTTTGGCGGAGCAGGATTTCGGGACGTGGGAGTTGGGTTATGTT
>JAAZBI010000087.1 GCA_012513875.1 Mollicutes bacterium | reverse complement strand
CTGTTTTATCGCTATATATCAGAAAATCTGACACTCTACATCAACAGCGGTGAGCATGAAGCCGGTAATAACGGCTTTAATTATGTTGATCTATCTGATGAAGATGCGGAAGTAGCTCGTACCGATCTGGTTCAGACAAAAGGCTTCTTCATTCTGCCGAGTGAGCTGTTCCAGAATGTTCGCAAAAAAGCCCCCGCCGATGACAATCTCAATGAGACACTGGAAAAAGTCTTCCGCAATATTGAGGGCTCTGCTCAAGGTAGCGTCAGCGAAGATGATTTCAAAGGTCTGTTTGATGATATCGATGTCAACAGCAATAAGCTGGGTGGCACCGTCGCTAAACGCAACGAGAAGCTGGTTAAGCTGCTAAATGGCATCGGCGAGTTGAAGCTCGGCGATTACAAGGACAACACGATAGATGCTTTCGGTGATGCTTATGAATATCTGATGGGTATGTACGCCTCCAATGCCGGCAAAAGTGGCGGTGAGTATTACACGCCTCAAGAGGTCAGTGAGCTGCTGACACGTATCACACTGGTTGGTAAAACTGAAG
This sequence comes from Mollicutes bacterium, assembly GCA_012513875.1. GTDB lineage: Bacteria > Bacillota_I > Bacilli_A > RF39 > UBA660 > JAAZBI01. The sequence continues at coordinate 3,450 of JAAZBI010000087.1, read as the reverse complement.
TTAATAAGGTCTATGATCCGGCCTGTGGATCTGGTTCGCTATTGCTTAAATTCGCTAAGATCCTGGGAAAAGAAAACGTCAGACAAGGATTCTATGGGCAGGAAGTTAATATCACAACTTACAACCTCTGCCGTATCAATATGTTTTTGCATGATATCGACTTCGACAAATTTGATATCGGCCATGGCGATACACTGACCGACCCTCTGCATTGGGATGACGAACCCTTCGAGGCAATCGTAAGTAATCCGCCCTATTCTATTAAGTGGGAGGGCGATGCTAATCCTCTCTTGATCAATGATCCTCGTTTCTCACCAGCCGGCGTTCTGGCGCCAAAGTCAAAGGCTGATCTGGCGTTTATCATGCACGCTTTATCCTGGCTCTCAACTAGTGGTACAGCAGCGATTGTTTGCTTCCCCGGCGTTATGTATCGCGGTGGTGCAGAGAAGAAAATTCGTAAATATCTGATTGATAACAACTATGTCGATTGCGTGATCCAGCTATCTGATAATCTGTTCTTCGGCACAAGTATCGCTACCTGTATTATGGTTCTAAAAAAATCAAAGTCAGAGAACAAAACACTGTTTATCGACGCTTCAAAAGAATCAGTCAAAGTCACCAACAATAATAAGCTGACCGAAACCAATATCCAGAAGATTCTTGAAGCTTATTCAGAAAAGGCAGACAAAGAACATTTTGCCAAACTGGTACCGAATGATGAGATTGCTGAACAGGACTACAACTTATCTGTATCCACTTATGTTGAGCAGAAAGACACACGTGAGGTCATCGACATCGTCAAACTCAATGCCGAAATTCAAGAGATCGTCGCCCGCGAGCAAATTCTACGAGATGAAATCGATAAGATCATCGCGGAGATTGAGGTGGGCGCATGAATAAAGAGTTTCAGTTTCTAATTTATCGGTCTGCAGAAGAAGATGCGTCTATTAATGCAGTTATAAAAGACGAAACAATTTGGCTTACACAAAAATCAATGGCAGAGCTTTTTGGTGTGCAAACACCAGCGATTAGCAAGCATCTGAAGAATATTTTCGACGAAAAGGAACTCGACGAAAAAGTGGTCATTTCCAAAATGGAAATAACCACTACACATGGTGCAATGCCAGACAAAACACAGACAAAAGAAACACAGTTTTACAATCTCGATGCCATTATTTCGGTTGGATATCGCGTCAACTCAAGAAAAGCCACTCAATTCCGAATCTGGGCAACCAGTGTATTGAAGGAATACATGACTAAAGGGTTCGCGCTTGATGATGACAGACTTAAACAAGGTAAAACTGCCTTTGGCAAAGACTTTTTTCGCGAACTACTGGAACGTGTTCGTTCAATCAGAGCAAGTGAGCGTCGTATGTGGCAGCAAGTGACAGACATCTTTGCTGAATGCAGCATTGATTATGATAAGGATTCCAAGGTGACACAAGACTTCTATTCAATGGTCCAGAACAAGTTCCACTATGCCATTACCGGCCAAACAGCTGCCGAAATTATCTACTCAAAAGCTGATAAAGATCAAGCAAACATGGGACTTACTACTTGGAAAAATGGTCCGGATGGACGCATACTGAAATCTGATGTCACAATTGCAAAAAACTATTTGAGCGAAAAAGAAATCCGGCGATTGGAACGAACCGTTTCGGCATATTTCGATTATGTTGAGGATCTGATAGAACGCGAGAACGTCTTCACAATGGAGGATTTTTCCGCAAGCATAAACAAATTTCTGTCCTTCAGAGAATACAAAATTCTGCCGGATAAAGGTTCTGTGTCAAAGCAGAAAGCCGCCCTAAAAGCTGAAACGGAGTATACCGAGTTCAATAAGACTCAGAAGATCACTTCTGATTTTGACCGCCAAGTAAAAAAACTTGTGGAGAAAGTCGGTGATTCGCATGAGCAGGCTTGAAGAATTGATTGCTGAACTGTGTCCTGATGGGGTTGAATTTATTCCAATAAACAATTGTGTTGAGAAGACAAAAAATATTAAGTGGACTGATAATAATGATGCTGAATTCCAATACATTGATTTGACTTCTGTTGATCGGGAAACTCATCAGATTGCAGAGGCTCAAACAATTAATGCGGAAAACGCTCCTAGCAGAGCCCAGCAAATTGTACAATCTGGGGATGTTCTATTAGGAACCACTCGACCAATGTTAAAACGGTATTGCTTAATTGGAGATGAGTTTAACAACCAAATATGTAGTACTGGTTTTTGTGTTTTGCGAGCAAATGAAAATATCGCTCTGCAAAAATGGATTTATTATCAAATCGCATCAACGGAGTTTTTTACTCATGTTGAGAAATACCAAAAAGGAGCTAGTTATCCTGCCATTTCTGATGCTGAGGTGAAGAGTTTTAGGATCCCCCTCCCTCCGCTGCCTGTGCAGCGTGAAATTGTCCGGATACTTGACAATTTCACTGAGCTTACAGCTGAGCTTACAGCTGAGCTTACAGCTGAGCTTACAGCACGTAAAAAGCAGTATGAGTATTATCGGGATGAGTTGATTAGGTTTAATAGCAATGTACCAATGGTCAGACTTGGTGAAATATCGACAGCTATGTATAGGGGATCTGGAATAAAACGTAACGAGGTCACAAATGATGGTATCCCATGTGTAAGATATGGAGAGATTTATACAACTTATAATGTATGGTTCGACACCTGTGTGTCACATACCCACATGGGTTCAAAGACCTTCGAGCATGGAGATATTCTGTTTGCAATTACAGGAGAAAGCGTTGAAGATATTGCAAAATCTTGTGCTTACGTGGGGCATGAAAAGTGCTATGCAGGCGGAGATATCGTAGTAATGAAACATAATCAGAATCCAAAATTCATTGCTTATGCTCTATCAACAGTAGAGGCGCAAATTCAAAAAAGTAAAGGCAAGGTGAAAAGCAAGGTTGTTCATTCAAGTATCCCCGCTTTGAAAGAAATCCAAATCCCAGTCCCCCCTCTCGAAGAACAAGAACGTATCGTCGCCATACTCGACCGCTTTGACACCTTAACAAACGATTTATCAAGCGGTCTACCAGCTGAAATTGAAGCACGCCGTAAACAATATGAATACTACCGGGATAAACTACTGACCTTCAAGGAGAAGTCATCATGAGCCTTTACAACATTGTTGTCTCAACGGAAGAAGCAACCGTTGTATCAGAATATGTTGCTGAGTATTACGTTTCCAACTCCTATCAGAGTGAAGCTGCTTTGGAGAGTGAGTTCATTCGTCTGCTGCAAACACAAGGTTATGAATATCTACAGATTCACAATGAGGCGGCTCTTATTACGAATCTCAGAAGACAGCTTGAGCTTCTCAACCGCTATACTTTTACCGATGATGAATGGAGTCGGTTTTTTAATGAACGGATTGCCAGCAGTAATGAAGGCATTGTTGAGAAAACTCGTAAGATTCAAACCGATCATGT
>JAAZBI010000046.1 GCA_012513875.1 Mollicutes bacterium | reverse complement strand
TTTTTTTCTTCTGCTTCTAATTCAGCTATTTTAGCATCAATCTTTTTAATAAACTCATCCACATCAAACATATCATCATCGTTAAATCTCGGTTGTCCTTTTGACATCTGATTCATTGGTGGTGAAATAATTACATCGCTTTTTGGTAAAAAATCATTTTTTGAAATTGGTTGACCAAAAGGAATAGGTGCTCCAAAAATATTAGAATTGTTAACTCTTTCCGCTCTTTTTTGTTGGACATAATTTCTTATATCAAATAATTGAATAGGTTTTCTTTGACGAATTGGATAATTAACTTGAGTTGCTTTTGATTCGTTATAATTATATTCCCAATCACCAGGTAGTTTTATTTTTAAAGGAAAGGATCTATCTTTAATTACAATTCCATCTCCAGGTTTTAATCTTTGCAATTCACTTATATTTATCAATGGTTTAGATTCTTCCTTGCCATCTTTATTTTTGACTTTTTTATCACCACATAATTTACTAATTTCTTCCAATGCTTGTAATTCTTTACTCATCAAATAAACTAAGTTAGCACTATTACCCTTAATTGTTTCCGCATCATCTTTACCATATACCTGACTTAATTGAGCAAAGTTTTGAATTACTAAATTAAATCTAATTTGTCTACTTCTAGCTGCAGTAATCATTGTTGTTACATCGGTTAAAGGTGGCATGTTGGCAAACTCATCCAAAATAAAATTAGTTCTTATTGGTAATTTACCATTGTTATCTTGCGCTACATCTATTAATGTTTCATAACATTGTTTTACAAAAACAGTTGCTAAAGCATGATAAGTTTTCTTTTCATCTTGAATAATAATGAAAACTGCGGTTTTTTGTTTTCCTATATCTGCCATTGAAAAATCGCTATAAGACAACATTTCTGCTAAGTGTTCTGTTGTGGCGAATATTTTGATTTTTTGACGAAAAACAGATAATATACTGTTCTTTGTATCTTGTGGAGCATTAATTGTTCCAGAAGCATTTATGTATGTAGCTTTTGAAGGGTCTTTTGTTGAAAAGTATTCTTTAGCATATACTGTTCCACCAATTTTTTCTTCCCCAACAGCACTCATAAAACTAATTGAATTTAAATTTATCTCTTCTTCTTGAGCGTCTTCAAACATTCCTAATGCTAAACCAGTAAAATAGTCAGATGATGAATTTTGCCAAAACGGATCATCTGATTTCTCATCATGTAATAGACTTCTTCCTAAATCTGCTAATAATTCTTTAGATTTATCTGAACCTTCTTTATATAACATATAAGGTAAAGTTAAAGGATTCCAAGCATTACCTTTTTCTGGATTACGAAGATTTAAAATTACAATTTTATAGCCCTTTTCCATTAATAAAGATGCACTTTCTTCATAAAGTTCACCTTTAGGATCAGTAAGAATCATTGATTCACCTTTTTTTGCTAAAATCTTTATCAAAGGCAATATTAATCTTCTTGTTTTACCACTACCAGTAGATCCCATAATTAGAGTGTGCGCTTCTCCATCGTCTACCCAAACTTTATTTTTCTTAACATCTACAAATAAAGGCATACCACCGTGTTTAATTTCTTTTTCTGTAATATTAATTTCTTTTAAACCTTTTTTTATTTCTTCATCTTTAGCCCATCGAGAATAACCATCTTTACTAGATTTACCTAGTTCAAATCCAAAACCTTTTTCTCTTTCCCAAAAGTATGAAGCGGCTGCAATAATGATACCTATTAAAGCAAAAACATAAAAAACTATAGTTGATAAGAGAAATTTTGGAGAAAAAGCTTCAAAAGGTAATAAACCATATAATTCTTGTCTTTGTGATAAAGAAGCTAAGTTCAAAATCCCTATCGCTACCAAATATAATAAAAAGATGGCAAACAAAAGAAAATAAAGCCAATCTTTTGGTTCACCTCTAAATTTAAATTTCATATAATCACCTCATGTTATTATATTAAATCCTTTTATTTCCTTTAATTTTAAATATAATTTTAACTATTAAAAATATACTTGTTATTAAAACAATTAACAAAGGAATAAACACACTTAAATTTTTTAAAATAAGATTCTTTATTATTATATCATATCTTTTATCAGCAGTATATACTATTTCAATGTTAGGATATTCTTGATTAGGATTATATAACCAAGAATATTTGTTTTCTTTTTCATTGAAATTAACAGAATTGTGTTCTAATATTTTTCTTTCAAAATAAAAATTAAAGGTTACTTCTTTAACATCTTCATCGGTTAATACTAATTCACCTTCAGATTCTGTTCTATAACCATAAAATATAGAGTCATCATAATTTTTAAAATTTAAGCTCATTAAGTTTTTATTTTTAATAAAATTCGAATCAACAAAAACTCTCTTAATAAAATAAGATTCATAAAAACTAGCTAAATTTAAATAATCTTTTTCAACAATAACGTTTGTTGATTGTTTATCTATTTTATAAGAAAACGTATAGTCTTTAAAAAGATCATGCTGTTTATATTCTTCGATTTCTTTTTCAAGATTTACAATTATTTCTTTTTTGTCTTTACCTAAAAGATTGTTATTTATCTCCAAACGAAAAACTTCAGAAACGCTTTCATCATCATAAATTTTCACATCATAACTTAATGTGCAACCAGTAACAAAAAGAATTATAAACAACAACATATATAATTTTTTCAATTATATCACCTTCTTTTATTAGAATCATTATAATAACTATCCATAAGAACTATATGAGAAAAACCAGAACCAAGTCTTACTTTAGGATATCTTTGAACTATTAATCCATAAGACGCTCCAGCTTCGTGAGCAATCCAAATATCACTATTATCTACTTTTACAATTATACCCACATGGCCATATTTATTATCTCGTGTATACCAAGTAACAGCTAAATCACCAGCCTGAGCTGATTTACTTCCCTCATTCCACACAATTGGCCCAGAACCTAATTGAGCTAAAGTGTTAGCGACAACTGTGTTTTGATTAAAACCACCATTATATAAAGCCCACGAGACAAAAGAACTACAATCTAAACCAAAATTAAATTGTTTACCATTCGGTTGATTAGAAGTATCTCCTCCCATCGTATTACAAGTTGAACCCCAATTTTTATTTACTCCTTCTAATGGAAAAGAACCATGTCCTCCTCCAAAAAAGTAAGGTACAACAGCAGATGATTTTCTCATTTCTCCAGATAAAAAGTAAGCTGCTTTTACAGGACCGTTTCTAGTTCCAAAATCACGACCAACATAACTCTTCAATTCATAATCAAGAGAACTTTTGTTATCTCTAAAAACTGTAAACATATCGGAACCACATCTATTAGAATCATTTATTGTATTTCTAAAGAAATCGATTTCAGGAGTTTCTTCTATATTGTCTAAACCAGCATAAAATAAACCTACATTACCTATTTTCACTCCATCACCATAAAAGAAATATAAAATTTCTTCGTAATTCTTATTACCTCCAGCCGATGTAGCCGTATAATTAGCGTATATTTGACTCATCCCTCGCCCGTGTCCACCATCTTCTTTTATGTTATCATTACAAGCATTTTTATATGTAGAATTTTTTATATAAGATGAAGGAATAGAAAAAGTGTGAAATCCTGATGAAGGTATTTTTTGATATTGTGCAACACACGTATCTAAAGAATTACAATTTTCCAAAGCACAAAAAGCATCATATTCTGATTTGAATATTGAATCTGTTGAATTTAATAAAACTTTCCCTCTAGTTTCTTCAACTGCTTTTTCAATTTCGCTTGAATAACCACTCTCTGGTTCTGGTTTATAATTTTGAGCGTTTGAGGAAGAAACAATGTCAGACTCACAAAAATTTGTTGTATACAAAACAAAAGTACGAGACGCTACTGCTTGCGCTTTCATTGATTCCAAAGGCGCTCCAGGATTTTCAGCTGCTATTACTCCTTTTACATATTCTTCTAAATCAAGATTAGAAATAATTATATTCCCTTCTTTGTCTTTTACAGTAACCCCATTAGGGCAAGTAAAAGATAACTTGTTTTTTTCTTTTGTAATAGAAGGAAACAATGAAACATATTGATTTCTAATAGACATTATTTCTTGAAACCAATTTTCTAATATAATAGCTTTTTTTTCTTTTGTAGCTTTATTATATTCACAATTTTCACAATATGAATAAGGTTGATTTGGCAAGTAAACTTTTAATAAATAGTCTTTATATCTTTCATAATTTATATAATAAGTTATTTGAGGAATAAAATATTCTTCTCCTGATTTACACTTAGAATTTGAAAAATTTGAATTTTTAAGAATTCTTACCATATCTCCAAAAAAAATTTCATCTGATATCGTATTTTTAAAATTGTCCCATTCCAAATTAACTAATTCATTAAATCGTCCTTCCATTATATATGCTACTAAAACAGAAACGTTTTTAACAAAATTTTTAGCATCAATTTCGTCACTAAAAGCTAATTTTAATGTATTGCCAAAATCTGATATTGTTTCAGGTATCTCTGTTTTTACATCACCTAAAAAATCGAAAAAGTTGTCAGGAATTTCATAACAAGTGTCTCCAGCAGTTAATTTTACATCAACTAAATGACCCGCTAATTTTTTACTATTTCCATCCCCACCTATATTCCCAATATTGTATGTAGCTATTCTATAAAAATTAACTTGATTAAATTTGTCGAGAACTGGTTTGAAAAAACCATTGCCATCTATAAATTCACTGTCAGCACTAACAACTTCAGCGTCATCCGTTAATGCCTCTGCTTCTTCTTGTTTCTCATTATCAAAAAATGAATTTGGATCGATTACCCTATTAAAATGTGTTGTTGCAGCTATCAAAGCAATATCAAATTGACCTTCACTATTTCTATAATTATCAAACTTGTTATATTCTTTCTCTATTTTTTTATAATAAGCAGAGTCGCTCGTTAAAAATCCATCTCCACTTAAGTAATTCACAACCTTATCTCCACTATCTATTATTTGTTCAATATATATCATTGATAAAACAATTATTACTACAATAGCTAAAATAATTACAAAAACTAAAAGAATCCACCCTATTACGGGTAGAATTGCACCAATAATTGGACCTAAAACTTTTGACTTTTTAATCAAGTCAATTGTTTTTTTCATTTGTTTAGCTTTTTTAATCGCTTCAGTTGTTTTTTCAATAGCACCAGGTTTATTTTCTTCATCCACAGGTAATCACCTCACTTGTTAATATCCGCCAGCGTCTCCAAATGATTCAAGTTCGGAATCTGTTGCAATAATATTAATTCTCATTCTTCTACTTCCACAAACAAATAAAGCTTCTCCTTGCGAATAACGTTTAATACTTTCCTTTTCGTTATCATTTAAATCAATTAAATTAGACAAATCTTCAACAGCTTGTTTTTTCAATCCCATAACTACATAATATGATGCATTATCAAAAATAGCTTTACCTTGAGTGATAACGTTAGCATCGATAAAATCACTTGGTTGTTGAGTAATAATAATAGTTCCAGTATTGTATTTTCTAGCTCTTCTTTGAACTTGAGCTAAAAATTCAGCTCCTAAAGAATTATTACTGCTTAACAAAACATGAGCTTCGTCTACCATTAAAACAGTATTTATAT
>JAAZBI010000085.1 GCA_012513875.1 Mollicutes bacterium | reverse complement strand
GGAGGCAAAAGAACAATATGCACAGGCCTATGGATATGAGGGTGCCGAATTCCTTGCATAGTGGCAGCACTCTCAATTTAGTGGCAGTACTGGTGGCGGTAAAAATGAGAACTGCCACCGAAAAAATGCCCACAGTGCAAGGGTTTCCGGTGTTTAGTGGCAGTGGTGGCAGTGCTTTCAACTTCTAAGCTAAATTTTGAAAAACTGTATATACAGAGAGGAAGTATAACAAAGATTATGGGATGTGTATATGAAGTGGACAAATACGACCACCACTGCCACCAAGTAGTTAAAACCCTTGGGATACTTGGCTTTTGGCAGTGGCAGCTGTGAAAACGTCTGCCACCGACACTGCCACTGCTGCCACCACCAGAGTACCGTTTATATAAATGATATTTTACACGATTGGAGGAAAGGAATATGAACCGAATCAGAATTATCGGCATGATGGATGCCGAGAGCGAAATCACAAAACAGAGCAGTCCATCTGATTTTAGCGATGACCATTATGACGGCATGTCACTATACCGCCGCAAGGATATGAAGCCGGTAGTGCTTTTCATGAGCAAGAACGCCGAGCCTGCCCGGTGGAAGGTAGTAGACGGAGCATCCGAGTTTTACTTCCGCTCATATATAGAAGCTACAGACTTCTGCCAAATGCGCGGCTACATCTTCAGGAGGAAAACGGCATGAGTCTGATTGACCTGCTCTATGGCAGAAGTCATAGCAGCGCCAAAGGCAAAATACATCTTCGCAATCGCTCCGGCGAACCTGTGACCATAACGAAAGAAATCCGATATACCATCACTGATGGGTATTCCAACATCCACATCAACGGTTACGATGACCTGCTCCAATACTGCCGTAGCGCCGAGTACACCTATCGTTCCGGTAAAACAGTATGACCGGTAAAAAATCAAAAAGACCCCACAATAACAGTTTTAGGAGGAATTAAAAATGGCAAATTATCCAATCTCAAAAATGAACAAGGAGGGAACACTCCTTCGTCCGAAAGGCTCATACTGCTCAGATGAATATGTTGAGAATATGTGCGACCTTTATCTACGTGATGAAATCCATAAGGATGATCATGGAAAGTTACACAAGTATTATCGTCTCCATGCAAAACAGCCCCACGATATGGAGATGGTTTTTACTTATGATATCCATTGCCCGGATTGCCACAGCGGTATGCTAAAGCAAATTGCCAGACCACTCAGTTATAACGAACTGGGCTTATACAGATGCCCCGTTTGCGACAAGAAATAGGAGGAAGAATTTATGAGTACTTACACTGAAAGATTACCCTATACCGGCTCACCGGAATATGACAAGCATTTCTGGAACGCTATGCGCGGTCATGAAAGCAGTTATGATGAACTCTCGAAAGGCCGCAGCACCGGAACCGGTCTTTATGCAATGCCGAACGGCGCAGAAAATAAGTATATGGCGGCTCTTGAGAAAGAAAGCCTGTTCCGCAATATCGGTACGGTTATAAAGGCCTACGGCTCCGGTTATCGTATTTTCGCAAAGGACAGCAACGACCTCGCCCAGTGGGTAGCGGAAAATGATGCCGTTCCTATTTACGAAGGTATCGATGATTTCACCATCAGTACTGTAGACAGTTGGAAGCTGGCGGCTTTAGTAAAAATGGATGAGGCCTTCATACATGATGCCAGCTTCGATATTGAAAACTACCTCATAAAACGCTTTGCCAAAAACTTCGGCAGGGCCGAGGACAATGCCTTTATCAACGGCAACGGCAATGAAATGCCCACAGGTATTCTGAACGCTACCGGTGGGGCGGAAATTGCTGCATCCCTAAATGAAATCACCTACGATGATGTTATTGGCTTGTACTTCTCTGTAAATCCGGAGTACCGTAAAAACGCTGTCTGGCTGATGAACGACAAGACTGCCCTTGCACTGCGTACCCTGAAGGACAATGCCTTTATCAACGGCAACGGCAATGAAATGCCCACAGGTATTCTGAACGC
>JAAZBI010000045.1 GCA_012513875.1 Mollicutes bacterium | reverse complement strand
TTATTAATAAAACAGCCGAAGAAAATATGGAAAAAATAATGACTTCAATCAAAAAAGTAAGAACAGCAATATTAGAAAACAAAATACCTCGAAACGCTTCTTATATTTATGATATGCAAAATGTAGACGCAAAATATCAAACTGATTTTCAAACAATTGTAAGACATTTGATAGTTTTAGATAATAAAAATTTACCAAGTGAAGAAACCTCTATAGAAAAAGTTAATATTTCAACATTAATCGGAAACTTTGATATTTTTTATCATGTTGATAAAACTGAAGAAATCAATAATTTGAATAAATCAATTGAAAACATAAAAAAATCAATTGAAAAAAGAAAAAAATTATTAAGTAATCAAAATTATTTGAAAAAAGCGCCTGTCAATATAGTTGATATAGATCGTAAAAAATTAAAACAAGACGAAGAACTATTAACTAAATTAGAAAGCAATTATTTTGATTTGACTTTTGATTTAAAGAAATAATAAGTTATATATTTAAATCAAAATTATGCTATAATAAAAGAAAACAATACGAAATAGGTGAAGTATGAAATTAAAAAATAACTTTTTTTATACAATTAGAGAAAATGTTAAAGATGAAGATTCTATTAGTAGTAATTTATTAGTTAGAAGTGGAATGATTAAAAAGATTTCATCTGGAATTTATACTTTTATGCCATTAGGATTAAAGGTGGCTAGAAAGATAGAAAATATTATTCGTCAAGAAATGAATGATACAGGAGCATCTGAATTATTGATGAGTCATTTGTTACCAGTTGATGTTTTAGATAAATCTGGTAGAAATCAATCGTTTTCAAATAGTATTTTTCGTCTTCATGATCGTTATGAAAGAGAGTATGTTTTAGGACCAACTCATGAAGAGTTTTTTACTATCGCTGCTGCTCAAAAAATAAGATCATACAAAGATTTACCTTTTAATTTATATCAGTTTCAAACTAAATTTAGAGATGAAGCCAGACCAAGGTATGGTTTGATTAGAGTTCGTGAATTTATTATGAAAGATGCTTATTCTTTTGATAAAGATTTAGAAGGATTAGATATTTCTTATCAAAAGATGAAAAAAGCATATCAAAATATCTTTGATAAAATGAATATTAAATATAAAATAGTTATAGCGGATACAGGTGCTATGGGTGGAATGTTATCTGAAGAATTTCAAGCCTTAACTGATATTGGGGAAGACATCGTTGTCCTTTGTGATCAATGTGACTACGCTTCTAATATTGAAGTTAGTGAATGCAAGAACGAAATAATTACCAATTCAGAACAAGAATTAGAAAAAGAATTGATTCACACTCCAAACGCTAAAACTATATCTGAAATAGCAGCATTTTTAAATTTACCAGAAGATAGATTTGTTAAGACAATTATTTATAAAATAGATAATCAACCTTATGCCATTTTGATAAGTGGTACAGATGAAATTAATGAAACAAAAGTTAGAAAATTATTAAAAGCTGAGACAGTTGAAATAGCTGACGAAGAAACAGTTAAAAAAGTAACTAATGCCGAAGTTGGTTTTGCTGGACCTATAGATTTAGACATACCAGTTATTATGGACGAAAAGGTTTTAAATTTAAAAAACTTT
>JAAZBI010000044.1 GCA_012513875.1 Mollicutes bacterium | reverse complement strand
TTTGTTAACTTCTTCTTTAACATTTTTAGCAGGTTTTTTAAATTTGTTGATTAATTTAATCATAAAGAATATACATAATGCTATTAATAGAAAATCAATTGTACTTTGAATAAAATCTCCATACATTAATATTGAGTCATTTACTTTTAAATATAATGATGAAAAATTAACTCCGCCCAAGATGATACCTAACAATGGCATAACTACATCGTTAACAAGTGATGTTACTATTTTACCGAAAGCGCCACCAATAATAACACCAACAGCTAAATCTAGGACGTTTCCTTTAGAAATAAAACTTTTAAATTCTTTTATCATAATTTACCTCTCTTCTCAATATAATTATATCATTAAATATTTAAAAGTAAATTCATTTTATTATATAAATAATTGTGTTTACCTATTTATGCTTTAGATTATTAAAAGAACTAAATAAAGTTGAATTAAATGGAATGGAGATAGTTGAAGAAAAAGAATTATATAGTAATTATTTTCTCAATCCTGCTATTGATCAAAAATATCCTAATGGGGAAGCGTTATTAGATTTATATAAGCGAGTAAAACAGTTTGTGGATAATATTGATATATATGACAAATCTTTATTAATAACTCATAGAGGTTTTATTAATATGATATATTTTATTTTAAATGATATAGAAATCAATTATGATAAAAAACAATTCAATGTTACACATAGTTCTATTCATAAAATTGATTCAGAAAAAATAAAAAGAATATTACCTTAATTAAATCAAAAACATTAATATTATATTCCTTATAATATAAGACCTAATTTGACAATAACTAGTTGTAATGTTATAGTAAAATTAAATAAGAGGTGATTATAATGCCATCTGAAAAAGAAACGTTTCAATATGATTGTTTACCTTTTGCAATAAGGGAAAGTTTTTTAGGATATCAGTATAGAAAAGTAAGACATCAATTATATGGTGATCCAGATATACCAAGAAAATTAATTTGTATGTATTATATGATTAGAAAAGAAGATCGAGCTGATTTAGATTATTTAAAGAAAGCATTTGTGCAAAAATATATAAAAAATGAGTGTGAGTTAGAATTGGTTCATGATCCAATTGAAAAAGAGGGTATGAAATTAATGTATGAGTATATGCATACAACTGCTGAACCATTTAGTATATATTCAATAACAGATTATCACAAACAATTATATTCTTTAACACCATATCCTGAATATGCTGGTCAATATAGGAATCATGATGTTTATTTGCCAGGAACAGGTACTGAATTAATTGAGTGGCCTTATATTGTATCTGAAGTCAGAAGATTAATTCCTGAAGTAAATGAATTAATTCAAAAGGGAGAAGAATTAAACAATTCTACTTCTGTAGATAAAAAATATATTGATGATTTATTTAGTTATATTAATGATGCAATTAAATTAAAATGTAAATTAATTAAAATTCATCCTTTTGATGATGGTAATGGTAGGACAATTCGTTGTTTCTTAAATAGATTATTTGAAACAGCAGGTATACCACCAGTTTATATTAAAGAGAAAGAAAGAACTGAATATCATAAAGCTATGAATTTAGCTAATTGTGAAGGTAATTATCAAGATATAATTCAATTCTATTATTATAAGATATGTGATTCTATCGTTGAATTAGATATTAATGAACAATTAAAAGATGAAAAATATAGTCAACAAGAAATATCAAGTAAAAAAAAGTAGTCATAAAAATGACTACTTTTTAATTTGTTGTATAATTATTTTAATGATAAAGAGCAAAAAAAGTCGAGAAAAAATTTAGTAATAAATATATGATGTGTTTGTGAGGTATAAAAGGATGAGAGAACAAATTGCTGCCGTTGTCCGTATGCAAGAATATATTGAGAATTATTTAACTGTATTAGAAAGTATAACATGTTGTGCTATAGCAGCTCAAAGCAAATTAATGCTTACTATTGAAAAATTCAATGAAATTATTGAAAACAACCGAAAAATACTAAAATAATATATCTAATACGATAGATAATGTTGTATAATATATAATATATTGATAATAGAGGTGTAATTATGAAGTGTAAAAACTGTGGAACTGAGAATTTAGTTGGTACTGAGAAATGTACTAATTGTGGTTTTGTTTTCAATCAAAAAAATAAAAAGAAAAATGGAATAATAATATTTTTAATAATATTACTAATTTTGATTGGAGCATTTATTTTTTGGAAAGAAAAAATAAATAAATTTAAAGACCCGTTTACAGAAGTAAATATGAAATTGCCAATAGATATTATATCTAATAGAGTATATGAAGAAAAAGAAACTATTAGCGGTATCTTAGAAGAAGAATATAAGAGTGAAAGAATAAATGCTGATAAATATATAAAAGAATTAGCATATTCTTTTTATGATTATGATAAATTGGATTATAAATATAAAAATTCTGGAAGTGGATTAATAGATCCAAATTATTTAATAGAAAAAGCTGCAGCTGTAGCAGATTCTTTAAGTCCTGAAACTGCTAGATATATTATTAGTAAAATTTCTTTAGCAGATGTTAAATGGGATGTAAAAAGTGGTACATCAGGAATAAATAATTTTGATCAATCAATTGTACCTTTAATATCAGAACAGAATGATTTAAGTAAATTAAGTAAAGCAGTTTTATCATCTAATGGTAATTTTATAATTTATTATACCACTTCAGGTGCTAACGCTATTAAAGATAGTGATGCTACAAAAATAGCTGATCATTTAGAAAACACAGTTAAAGCTTATGAAGACTCATTTGGTTTCAAATTTACTTATACTGCTAAATTAGAAGAATGGTTGGTAGGTGAAATAGCAGAAGTGATTTCTTTTAGAGCATATCAAGAAGCTACTACGAAAGCTGAAAAAGTGTTGAAAGATAATAATATAAATATAGATTATATGAAAACAGCAATGCCTGTTTTCATTATTGATACTAATGATGAAAGAACTTTAGGATATTATATAAGTCCATCTTTAGATCTTTTTGAAAAAATTATGATGAGACTTTTTGGTTATGAGGAAGCAGCCATTGAAAATATGTTAACTACTTATTCCTTTCCATACTTTACAGTAAGTTCTAAAATTTCTAATTTTGATGATGCAAAATTAGTTATATCTCATGAGTTATTTCATCACTATGAAGGTTATAATATTTGTGGTAATGGTGATTTTGTTAAATGTGCAAGTGGTAATTTTACAACTGAAACAATGGCTAATTTTGCAGCAGTTGTTACTTCTGACATTAATAAAACCGATACAGTTATAAATGATCATGCTAGACATTTTATAGCAAATTCTTCAACAAGCCTTGATAAAATTGGTGTAAAAGGTGATGACGATAGTGAAGCTGGTTATAATGGTTTTGTTTTTGCACTAAATTATGCAGAAACTGTTAAAAATGGAAGGGATTATTTATTTAATTCATTAAAAACAACTGAACCATTAAAGTTTTTAGCTGAATCTGCTGGAGCAGATTATAAAAAAGTAATGATTTTAACTGGCAAAAGAAATTTGACTGCTGATTATTCAAATAAAATTGCCATTGCAAAAGTTAATGGTGTAATGAATTACCCTCAAAATTATAGACTATTAGACTCTACAGACCAAACAATTGATTTGTTAAGTAACTATTCAAGTTTTCAATATTTCTATGTTGATCCTAGTACATATAAGCAACAATCACAAATAATTTTTAAAAATAAGTCAACAGATTTATCTTTATTATTGTTTGTTAAAGAGAATGGGACTTATAAATATTTATATACTCATGAATTTAATAAGGATTTTGTTATTAATGTAGAAGATTTTAGATTATATAAGGAAGTTGTTTTTGGCCTTGTTAATACTAGTTATCTTAATAATGTTGATTATACTATTGAAGTTAAAGAAACAGGAAAATTACAACCTACTGTGACTGCTAAAGGACTAAAATTAGATAATTTAGATGATTCAATCAAGAATAGTTCTAGTGCTAGTTGTTATAAGTCTAAAGAAAGTGATAATTTTTATACAATTAATCAAATGATGGTTGGATTTGATAGTGAAGATATTTTAAATGAACTTTATGCTAAAGTAACTTTAAAAATAAAAGATGTAGAAAAAGACAATCCATTATTTCCACTTACACAAAAAATGGTTTCTGGTTTATTACAATTATTTGTTCAAGCATATAAAGAACAATTTAAATATTTTGATATTATTACTAATGAAAGTGATTATGAATACAGTGTAACTATTAAAGTAAATAAAAATTTTTATGACACAATTAAAAGCAAATCAATGAATATTAAAATTGATTCTGAAGAAAAAGTTGATGTTATAAGAGGTCTATATGATGAAGGATATACTTGTGAATATCAAAAATAAATAAATATTTTTTGATTTGGAGGAGTCCTGTGAAAAATAATTAAGTGATTTTAAACCAATAGAGAAGTCATTATTGATGGTTTAAAGGTTTCTCATAATAAAAAAATTAAATTTTATTTTAATTTAAAACATTTGATGATTTATTTTGATATTGAATATAAATATTAATATAAATAATAATTGAAAATATTTATAAATAGTATTATTATTGATTTAGGAGGAAAAAATGAAAAAATTAAGTAAATTAATGTTGATGTTATTAGTTTGTTTTACTTTAACAGCATGTGGTTCAAATAACAAAGTTGTTAATGATGAAACAAATAACGATAGCAAAGAAACAGAACAAAAAGAAACTGTTAAAGGGACAACACCAGCTGATTCATATAGTGCTTATTTAGAAATGAAAAGTAAAGCTATTGAGAATTTAACTGATAATATTCCAGAAGAAAATTATGTTTTACCAATGGAATTATTAGGATTCACAATGGTAGATTTAACTATGATTCCTGTAACTTTTTGTGGTTTAGATGAAGTTGAAAGAAGTGGACTTGCATTTTTATATAATAATTTTACATATGATTATAAAGATAATAAATGTATTTTAACTTTTGAAGATGAAGAAGCTGCTAAAACTAGATATGAAACAATGTTTGATTCTAAAAGAGATGCTATGCAAACTAAAGTGTTTGTAGATGACAAATTAACTTTTATCAATGAATATGTTAAAAATAAAAGTGGATATGCAGCTCAATATTATGTTGTTAATGAAGAAAGAAATGTAATTTATCGTACAATTTTTAAAGACAAATACATTATGACTGGTATTTATAATGATGTTACAGAAGAACCAGATTCTATTTATAATTCAAACAATAATATTGGAGAAGATTGGTTAAATAAAGGAAATAGCTGGTCTAAATATGCTGATGGAGTTTTTACAAGCAACAAATAAAATTGAGAGTTCGTTATACGAACTTTTTTATTTGTCTTAAAGGT
The DNA here is from genome assembly GCA_012513875.1 of Mollicutes bacterium. Taxonomy (GTDB): domain Bacteria; phylum Bacillota_I; class Bacilli_A; order RF39; family UBA660; genus JAAZBI01. The sequence continues at coordinate 406 of JAAZBI010000044.1, read as the reverse complement.
GAAAATATAATATAATTATGATAATGAGAAGGTGAATCATGATTTGTTTTTTTATATCATTTATTATTATATTTTTATTTATAGTAAATGTTAGAATTGTACCTGAGAAAAAAGAATATATTGTTGAGAGATTAGGAAAATATAAAGTTACTTGGCAAAATGGAATTCATGTTAAAGTACCGTTTATTGATCGAATTATTGGAGTTATATCTTTAAAAGAAAAAATCAAAGGCTTTTCTCTATCTAAGATATTAACTAAAGATAATAAAGAGGTAATTATTGATTTGTTTGTGTATTTTAAAATAGAAAATTCTTTTAAATATTTTTATGAAAACGAGAACCCTTTATTGATTATTAACTTATTAATAGAAAATGAATTGAGGAATTTAGTTAGAAAAATTAAATC
>JAAZBI010000090.1 GCA_012513875.1 Mollicutes bacterium | reverse complement strand
TATGTCCGCTATGCCGATATGGCAAAATCTCTTCCGTTATGGAAAAGGGATCCGGATACGGTATGGCTGAAAGAATCCCCTTCTCAAGCACTCCAACAGACTTTGATGGATTTAGACAAAGGCTTTCGAAAATTTTCAAGAAGCAGTCCGGCTATCCGAAATTCAAAAAGAAGGGACAGCACGACAGCTTCCGTTTTCCGGACGCAAAGCAGATCAAACTTGAGGAAGACAACCAGCGTGTCTTTCTTCCAAAATTAGGATGGATACGCTACCGCTTGTCCTTTTTTGAGCCGTTATCCTTTACAAATTGACAAAAAGGTGCCTATATAATATATAGGCATTCTTATAAATTCTACTGTGTGGTTTAGGAGAGAACAGCATGGACGATTTAACTAACAAAACAAATATTGAGCAGTTTGATTCTGCTAATCGCGATGCTCTTTCATATGTGAAAAACAAACAATATGAGTTGGCATATGATATATTAACCAATTTGTGCGACACCTATAACGCTTGGACAAAGCAATGCACGAATGTTGATGTTTCAACAACTGAAATTTACGATTATATGAAGTTTGTTTATTTCAATTTAGGAAATATATACACATCACTTGATAGTAGCTATTATGATATAAACAAAGCCATTGAATATTTTAATATGTCTGGAACTATCGGTTATGCTGCGGCGTATCGATATATTGCATATATATATGATCCTAATATCAGCATAATAAAGATTTACGGATTTAAAAATCTTGAAAATGCACGTATTTACTATAAAAAAGCAATTAGTGTTGATGGTGATTATACATCCTTAAACAACTTAGGGGTAACGTATGGCAACGAAAACGATTACAAGTTAGGTGCTTTTTATTGTTGGTTAGCATATAAACTGGGAAATGCAGAAGAATTCTTAAATAACTATAATACATATAAATCATATCTTGTTGATGATGTGCAAAAATATATTGAGAGTTTATCTAATGTAAGTACAAATAACATTGAGGCGTTAACTGAAAGTTATCTTGTGTTTTGTAGCCGATTAACCGATGTATATAATCATAAAAAAGAGCAAGAAACAGAGCAAGCCCAAAAGACCGCAGCAATCAACACTGTCAAATTGGTTGTGGGAATTGCAGTATTAGTTTTATGTGCTATTTTGTTGGTGAAATGTATAGTTTGGATCAGCATCCCCGATGGAATATGTGACCACGCTGGCTGCGAGGAAACAGCGACACGCGCTTTGGGTGATATGGAATTTTGTGTGCCCCACTACATTGAATGGATTGTCAAGGCATCGTAACGTCAACACTATTTCGGACTGGTTTTTAAGCAACACTTGTTTGAAGGCTTAGATTCCAGCGTTTGAGCCATTGTAGAGGACTTAGGTAGTCTAGACGTTTCTGTATTCTTCTTGTGTTGTAGAAGCCCTCAATGCAAGCAAAGATCTTCTGTCTGGCTTCGGCCCGTGTCTGAAAATGTGCCCAGTGTACGGTTTCTTTCTTGAGGTTAGCGAAGAAGCTTTCGCTCCAGCTGTTATCTCCCGGGGTCCCGACTCGCGAGAAACTTTGCCGGAGTCCTTCTCTGATCAGAAGTTTCATCACCTCATCGGATGTATTGTTCGCGCCGGCTGCTCTTTTCTTCTTCGTCTTTTTCGACCAGTGTACACGCGCTGATTGCGAAGGCGAAAACTACGACAAAGCTGACGCCCAAAGACTTAATACTACGCTTCACTATTATTTCTCCGTTCGTTTTTCTCGATTATATCATTTATTTTTGTTCTTGATTGAGCGCATGAAAAAGCACCCATATCCAAAAGGATACGGGTGCTCATTTTAAGAAATAGATCGAACGTCCCACCGGGACACCGTGCACATTGAATGCGTATCGACTTGAAAGACAATTAAGCCTTCCAAGCGTGCGAAGCGCATGAGCGCGGCTTTGTGTTTTTCGCTTGCGC
>JAAZBI010000043.1 GCA_012513875.1 Mollicutes bacterium | reverse complement strand
CTTGAAAATTCAGCATATTTCTTGTTATTCTTTAATAATTGAAGAACACACAAAAATATATAATAAAGTTAAAGATATCGATGAAGATTTAAATTATCAAATGTATTGTTTAATTAATAAAACTTTATCAGATCATAATTTTGATCATTATGAGATTAGTAATTATGCTCAATCGGGTTTTATTTCTAGACACAATTTAAAATATTGGACTAATCAACAATATTATGGATTTGGATTGAGTGCAGCTGCTCATAACAATATAGAGAGAACGATTAATACTAAAAACATTTCTGAATATTTGAAACACAATTATATTTATGAAAGAGAAAAATTAACACCAGAATTAAAAATGGAATATGAAGTTATGTTAGGATTAAGATTATTAAGAGGAATCGATATTGAGAATTTGGTAAATAAATATAAGATTGATTTCTATAATAGATTCGCTTTTGATAAATTAGTTCAAGAAGGATACTTAATTAAAAACAACAACAAAATATCCGTTTCAGAAAACAATTTATTTCGATTAAATGAAATATTAATAAATTTATTAGATTTAAATCAGAAAGAGGATGAATAATGAAAATTGCAATTTTAGGTACAGGAGCTTATGGCTTATCTGTTGCGTTAATGTTAAATGAAAAAAATAAAAACATTATGATGTGGACTAAGTTTCAAGAAGAAAAAGACTTATTAGAAAAAACTCATGAGAACTATAAAGTATTACCTAATATAGTTTTACCAAATAATATAAAATTTACGACTGATATGAAAGAATGTGTTCAAGATAGTGACATTGTTTTTATTATGGTTCCAGCTGGTTATGTAGATAGTGTTAGTTTAGAATTAAGTAAATATTATGATAATCAATATCTTTGTCTTGGCTCTAAAGGAATAGAACAAGATACTTGTCGCTTTGTTGAAGAAGTAGTTAGCAAGACAATTAAAACTAAAAAAATAGCTGTTCTTTCAGGTCCGTCTTTTGCAATAGATATAGCTAATTTTCAACCTATTGGGCTTTCTTTAGCGTCTAAAGATAGTAAAACTCGTCAAGTCTTAAAAGAAGCTTTAGATAACGATTATTTGAAGATTAGAGAGACAGATGATGTAATTGGAATTGAAATCTGTGGTTCAATTAAAAATATTATTGCTATCGCTTCAGGAATTGCAGATGGAATGGGATTGTCAGACTCATCTAAAGCAATGTTGATTACTGAAGCATTACATGATATTAAAGAATTAATTCATACTTTAGGTGGTAATAAAAAAACAATCTTATCATATGCAGGAATTGGAGATTTACTTTTAACATGTACTAGTTCTCAAAGTAGAAACTTTACTTATGGTAAATTAATTGGTAGTCAAGTTGATGAAAAAGAGATTTTAAATTATCAACAAACTACTACTATAGAAGGACTATATACATTAAAATCTATTTATAAATTATTAAAAAATAAAAAAGTAGATATGCCTATAATTGATTTGATGTATCAAATTGTTATCGAAAAAGCTGATATTAATTTGATAAAGAAGTTTTTAAGAGAGAAGCTATAATATGTCTACAAACAAAAATAAAAGTTCATGGTTATCTGTTATTTTTCATAAATTTATTACATCTTTTTGGCAAATATATAGTTATTTTTTGTGTTTATTATTTAGCTTGTTATTTATGAAAAACGATGTAATTCTTGGGTTAAATATCTTTTTTGGTATGTCTCTTGTCTTAACTTGTTATTACTTTATTTGGAAATTATTATTTTTTATCTTTAAAAGAAAAAAATAAATTAATATATTAACGAACGCTTGTTTGTGATATAATTATATTGGTGATAATATGGATAGAATTATTTTTCATATTGATGTAAATAATGCTTTTTTGTCTTGGAGTGCAAAATATCTTTTACAAAATGGGTCAAAATTAGATATTAGAGAGATTCCATCTGTTATCGGAGGGGATGAACAAAGAAGAGCGGGAATTGTTTTAGCAAAGAGTACAATTGCTAAGAAGTTTGGTATTGTAACAGGAGAAACATTGTATTCAGCTAGAAGAAAATGTCCAGGGCTAAAAATTTATCCTCCAATGCATACTTTTTATCAGGAACAATCAAATTTATTGTTTAATTATTTAAAAAATTATAGTCCTGATATTGAGACTTTTTCGATTGATGAATGTTTTTTAGATTATGGTAAAGTAAAAAAACTTTATGGTGATCAACTTTCTTTTGCAAATAAATTAAAAAACGAAATAAAAGAAAAATTAGGATTTACTGTTAATATTGGAATTGGTAATAATAAATTGTGTGCTAAAATGGCTTCTGATTTTTCAAAACCAAATCAAGTTCATACTTTATATATGAATGAAGTAGAAGAAAAAATATGGCCATTACCTATCGAAGAATTATTTGGTATTGGCAGAAAAACCAGTCCTAAATTACATGATCTAAATATTAATTATATAAGAGATTTAGCTAATGCTGATTATAGTGCTTTATACCCATATTTTAAGAATCAAACAGCTATATTGATAGATAAAGCTAAAGGTATAGATAATGAGCCTGTAATAAGTGAAAGACCTGAATATAAAGGTGTTAGTAATACCAAAACTTTACCAAAAGATTTAACAACCAAAGAAGAAATATTTAATGCTCTTAGAGGGGTTGCAGAAAATATAGGTATAAGCTTAAGAAAAGATAATCGTTATGCTAAAGTAATAACTATTATTTTAAAAGATTGTTATTTTAAAGTTTATACTCATCAAAAGAAATTAAAAAATGCTACTAATTTAAATTTAGAAATTTTTAATATTGCTAAAAAATTAGTAAATGAAATTTGGGATGAAACTCCCATTAGATTAGTTGGAATAAGAGCTGATAATTTAGTAAATGAATTAAATTATCAAGTATCATTATTTGATTCATTTGAGGATGTTAAGAAGTTATCAAAATTAGATGAAACAGTTGATAAATTAAAAGATAAATATGGTGTTGATATAATTAAAACTGCTAACTCAGATAAATAAAGATATATGATTGACATGTATCTTTGTTTATTATAAAATACTGTTGCTATAAGAAACATAATTAAAACAGATTTGGAGATAAATATATGTTAAAACTATTAAAGTACTTAAAACCTTTTGCTTTTATAATTCTTATTATTATAGGATTACTTTTTGTACAAGCTAATTGTGATTTGGCAATGCCTTCATATATGTCAGACATTGTTAATGTTGGAATTCAACAAAATGGTATTGATAATCCTGTTCCAGAAGTTATTAGAGAAAGTGAGTTTAATAAAATAACTATATTTTTAAATAATAAGGAAATAGATTATTTAAAAGATAATTATGTATTAGTAGATAAAAATCAACCAACTGATAATGTTGTAGCTAAAAACATAATAAAAAAATATAATCTTAAAATCAACCAACCAATTTATGTTTTATCAACAAATAATATTGTTAAATTAAATAAAATAATTAGTAAATCAATGATGATTGTATATCAAATAGAAACTGGGAATATATCTAAAAATAGCAATGATTTTTCGTTACCTAAAGGAATTGATTCTTTCGTTTTTTTAAGTTCTTTACCAAAAGAACAAATTCAATTAATGAATGATCAAATAAATAAAATGACATCAGAAATTCCAACAACTATTGTTGATCAAGCTGCTATTATATTTGTAAAAGGTGAATATAAAGATTTAAATATTGACATAAATGTTATTCAAAAAGATTATATTAAAACTGTTGGTATAAAAATGATATTAATAGCATTAGTTAGTATGATTGCTAGTATTAGTGTTGGTTTTATTACATCACTTTTGTCATCTGGGTTAGGTCGTAACTTACGTAAAAGTTTATTTACCAAAGTTGAAAGTTTTTCAAATAATGAATTTGATAAATTTGGTACTTCATCTTTAATTACAAGGACTACTAATGATATTCAACAAGTCCAAGGTTTGTTAGCAATATTGTTAAGAATAATTTTTTATGCACCAATCTTAGGTATTGGTGGAGTTATAAAAGTTTTAGCTACCAATACCTCTATGTCTTGGATTATTGTTTTAGCTCTTACCGTAATAATAATAATTGTGGTTATCTTATTTGTTTTTGCCATTCCTAAATTTAAGATTGTTCAAAAATTAATTGATAAATTAAATTTAGTAGCTAGAGAAAGCTTAAATGGTATGTTAGTTATTAGAGCATTTAATACAGAAAAACATGAAGAAAATAAATTTGAAAAAGCTAATAAAGCTTTAACAAAAGTTAATTTGTTTATTGGTAGAACTATGGCAATTATGTTCCCATTAATGATGTTAATTATGAATATAGTTACTATTCTTATTGTTTGGGTAGGATCTCATCAAATAGATGCAGGAGCTATTCAAGTTGGTGATATGATGGCTTTTGTTCAATATGCTATGCAAATTATTATGGCTTTCTTAATGATAACAGGAATTTCTATAATGTTGCCTAGAGCTGCTGTTTCAGCAGGTAGAATTGATGAAGTTTTATCAATTGATCCAAAAATTAAAGATCCTAAAAATCCAAAATATTTTGATAAAAAAATAAATGGATTAATTAAATTTGAAAATGTATCATTTAAATATACAGATGCTGATGAATATGTGGTTAAAAATATTAGTTTTGAGGCTAAAGCAGGAGAGACAACAGCTTTTATTGGAAGTACTGGCTGTGGCAAATCAACTATTATTAATCTGATACCAAGATTTTATGATACATCAAAAGGTAAAATACTTATCGATGGTATTGATATTAGAGATGTTACCCAACATGATTTACATGAAAAAATTGGTTATGTTCCTCAAAAAGGTTCATTATTCTCAGGTACTATTGAAAGCAATTTAAAAATTGGTAAAGTAGATGCAACTAAAGAAGAATTAATAGCTGCAGTTAAAACTTCGCAAGCTTTAGATTTTATTTTTAAAAAAAGTAAAAAATTTGCAACAGAAATAGCACAAGGCGGTAATAATGTTTCTGGTGGTCAAAAACAAAGATTATCAATAGCTCGTGCTCTAATTAAAAAGCCAGAAATATATATATTTGATGATACATTTTCTGCACTTGATTTTAAAACAGATGCATTGTTAAGAAAAGCTTTAAAAGAAGATATTAAGGAAAGTACTATATTAATTGTTGCTCAAAGGATTAATACAATTATGAATGCTAATCAAATTATTGTCCTTGAAAATGGAGAGATTGTTGGAAAAGGTACTCACGAAGAACTTATGAAAGACTGTACTGTATATCAAGAAATTGCTCTTTCACAACTTTCAAAGGAGGAATTAGCATAATGAATAAAAACCAAAATAATAAGCAAAAATTATCAATAGGTGGGCCAATGGGTAAAATGATGAATACAGAAAAACCAAAGAACTTCAAAAAAACAATGAAAAATCTTTTATCATATTTAAGACCATATCGTGCATCAATTATTATTGTTATATTTTTTGCTTTTGGAAGTGCTGCATTTTCAATAGTTGGTCCTAAAATTTTAGGTAATGCTACAACTGCCATCTTTGAGGGCTTAGTAAGTAAAGTGTCAGGTAGTAGTGGAATTGATTTTATATATGTTGGTAAGATAATACTGATATTGTTGGTTTTATATGGTATTAGTGCCTTGTTTTCTTTTATACAGGGTTTTATTATGACGGGAGTAGCTCAAAAAGTTACTTTTAAATTAAGAAAATCCTTATCAGAAAAAATAAATAGAATGCCATTAAAATATTTTGACAAACATAATCATGGGGAAGTTTTATCTAGGATTACTAATGATGTTGATACATTAGGACAAAATCTAAGTCAAGGTTTAAGCGATATTGTTACATCAGTTACAACAATTATTGGAATATTGATTATGATGATTTCCATTAATTTTTTTATGACTTTAGCAACACTATTAATTATTCCAATTTCTTTAGTATTAATTTCATTTACAGTAAAAAGAACTCAAAAATATTTTAAAACTCAACAAGAATATATTGGACATATTAATGGTTATGTTGAAGAAATATATAGTGGACATAATATTATAAAATCCTTTAATAATGAAGAAAAAGCTGTTGAAGACTTTGCTACATTAAATGATAAATTATATAAAACAGCTTGGAAAGCTCAATTCTTTTCTGGAATGATGATGCCAATTATTACTTTTGTAGGTAATTTAAGTTATGTTGGAGTATCAATTTTAGGGGGCTGGTTAGCTATTCAAGGTAAAATAAAAGTGGGGGATATTTTAGCTTTTATTCAATATGTAAGATCATTTATGCAACCGATTTCTAATACTGCTCAAATAGCTAGTGTATTTCAATATACTATAGCTGCTGCAGAACGTGTTTTTGAATTTATTAATGAAGAAGAAGAACCAACAAATTCAAATGTTATTGATAATCTAGACGATATAAAAGGTGCTGTTGAATTTAAAAACATTAATTTTGGATACGATAAAAACAAAATTATAATTAATGATTTTTCTATTAAGATTAAACCAGGTCAAAACGTTGCTATCGTAGGACCAACAGGTGCAGGCAAAACAACAATTGTGAAATTATTAATGAGATTCTATGATTTAAATAGCGGTTCTATTTTAATAGATAATTATGATATTACAAAAATTAAAAAGAGTGATTTAAGAAAAAATATTGGAATGGTATTACAAGACACATGGTTATTTAATGGAACAATCATGGATAATATTAGGTATGGGAAACTAGAAGCTAGTGATGAAGAAGTAAAAGCAGCTGCAAAAGCCGCTTATGTTGATCATTTTGTTCATACATTACCAGAAGGATATGATTTAGTTTTAAATGAAGAAACCAATAATATATCACAAGGTCAAAAACAATTATTAACAATTGCTAGAGCTATTTTAGCAAATCCTAAAATTCTTATTTTAGATGAAGCAACCAGTTCAGTAGATACAAGAACAGAAGTACTAATTCAAACAGCTATGGAAAACTTGATGAAAGATCGTACTAGTTTTATTATAGCTCATCGTTTGTCAACAATTAAAAATGCTGATTTAATATTAGTTATGAAAGACGGAGATATTGTTGAACATGGTAAACATAATCAATTATTAAAAAATAATGGCTTTTATGCTAACTTATATAATAGCCAATTTGAAGAAGAATTATCATAGTTAACTACTATTATACTTTTAATCAATGGGTCATGAATCTACCAATGACTAGAAATGCCTTTATGTATAAGGCTTATTAGTTAATGGGCTTTGTGATAAATATGTTTCATACGTAGAATGTACGTATAAAACTCAAAGAAGCATATAAAACCGCTTTAAAATGTCTTCGTAGCAAAGCACTAATAAGAATGGTGGTACAATTACTCAATGTATGAGAATATATCCAAAGGATACAACAATGACTGCTGATGGTATTGAGATAGATTTGGTAAGGTTTGGTAATAGGTTTGAAATAGCAAATGATTCAGCTTGCAAAGAAGATAATCTTGATAAAGATAATCCAGATAGAGATATTATAGATGTTGCTAAAATAAACAATGCATTGAAAAGACATTGGGAGTGTTTAGGAATTGAGTAATAATTAAAAATTAACTTTAACTGTTGTCTAATATGCAACAGTTTTTTTGTTGTCTAAATTGTCATGCTTTTTTATTTCAGATCCTTATTTTATATGTAAGTTTAATAAAAAAATGCTAATTTTTAATGCTGTACCTATCTTCTGAACACTAATTCTTATTTCTAAGGCGGTTATTTTACAAAATATTAGGAAAAGTGGTAAACAAAATATGATATAATATATTTAATTGGAGGAAGTGCAATGAATAGAAAAGTAATATTAATATCAGGTGCTGGTGGTACGGCTTTTGGTAAAAAAGAAGTATCAACATTTGTAAATAAATTATCTCAAATTGAAGGAATTGAATTAACAATTGTTGGAAATGGAGAAGAATCTATCTATATAGATGATATTATAAAATCATTAGACAACATTCCACAAGAGCAAGAAGTAACTATAATTATTCAAAGCCACGGAGAAATGAAGGGCGGATTTTATTTTTCTTTAGCTGACGACTCAACCGTAAGTTCTAAACAATTATTTCAATTAATAAGAAATAAGTTAGGTGAAAAATCTATTGATGTATTTACTCAAGCATGTCATGGTGGAGGAATGCTTTTAGATAAAGAAGAATTACCAGAAGGTTCAACGTTAGTTAGTTTAACTTCAATTGAAGAACCTAATATTGGAATAGCCTATGGAAGAATGATTGACCAGTTTGAATCTCTTTGTGGTGAACTTACTGCTTATAACATATTAGATTTTTATCTATCAAATTTTTTAAATAGTAGAAGTAAACCCTATATAGCAATTTCGGGGCAACCAACAATTTATGATTTAGATGCTTTCCTAAAAACTAGTCAAGCAAAACAAATAATTTTTGATAATGAACATTTTTCAAAATTAGGTGAAACACCAAGATATTTAGAAGTATATAAAAAAATGCAAAATATGAAAAGTGAATGGGATATTTTTGCAGTTGACTATGGTTTAGCAATGGATATTTGCCTAAATGATTTAAAAAACAAGGGTTTAGTAAATAATAAGAATCAAACATTTGATAATAGAGTTAGATAAAAACAAAGTTAATTTTAATGTTAGGAGGTATAAAATGACTGAAAAAATAAAAAAATATTTAGAAACAAAAGAAAATGGTAAATTAAAAGAAGAATTGTTAAATTCTATGAAAAATGAAGAAATAGATTATTTAATTAGCAAATCAACAAACACTTATGAAAAAATATTTATGTCAAAATTTAAAGAAAGAGTTAGAGGTGTAAAATGCAAAAAGTAGATAGCCAAACATTTGATATAGTTGATAATAACATCAAAGTTATTGAAGAAAACTTTCCTGAAGCAATTACTGATGGTAAAATTGATTTTGATAAATTGCAAAATTTATTAGGGAAGTATGTTGATAATACTGATGAAAAATATAATTTAGAGAATACAAATTATGATGAGGGAGAAAGAATGAATAATTTTAAACTATATTATATTAGTTTAGATGATATTGATAGAATTTTAACAGATAGTATCCCTAACAATCCAAAGAACGAAGTAATTGTTCCAGAAATGTTAGAAATATTTAAAGAATATAAAAATATTAAATTTCCTGAAGTGGAAAATTAGTTGAATTGGGGTGATGCAGTTGAAAATGCCTATTTAAAGAATTAAAATTTAATTATATTTATTGTATTAAGACAAGAGGAAATACTCTTGTTTTGTTTTATTAAATATAAGTGTTTGAAAATTATAAAAAAACTAGTATAATTAATAGTAGAAAGAAAGGAGTAATGAAGATGCTTGATAAATTTATTCCTGATTTATATCAAAAGAGTATATATACTATTGATTATGATAAATTAAAATTAAGAGGAATTAAAGTTTTGATTTTTGATTTAGATAATACTATAGTTCCTATTTTTGAAGATAAACCTTCGAGAAAATCAATGGACCTATTTGAAAAATTAAAGAAAAAAGGTTTTAAAATATTTATTATGTCTAATTCTAATCAAAAAAGATTAACACCTTTTAAAGAAATGTTAGAAGTTGATTGTGCTTTTTCATCTAAGAAACCTTTCTTAAATAAATTCAAAAAAATAATTGAAGAATTTGAATTTAAATTAAATGAAATGGTAATAATTGGTGATCAAGTTGTTACTGATATCTTTGGTGGTAATCGTTTTGGAATTACTACTATTTTAGTTGATAAAATACATAAGAAAGATCATTTTTTAACTCATTTTACTAGAGGAATTGAAAAATTAATTATGTTTAGTGCCAAAAGAAAAAAGATCTTTTCAAAGGGGAATTATTATGAATAAAAAGTGTGTTGGTTGTGGTGTGATTCTACAAAGTGATTTTCCATTAAAAGAAGGTTATATTGAACCGGAAATGCTAAAAAAAGACGATTTATGTCGTCGTTGTTTTCGTTTAAAATTTTATGGTGATTTTATTTATATCAATAAATCAAATCAAGATTATGAAAAAATTATGGAAAAGATAAGTCAAACAGGAGATTTAGTTATTTACTTAATTGATGCCTTTAGTATTAGTAATGAATTGATCAATGTTGATAAATTATTAAAAAATCCTTTTTTGTTAGTTATTAATAAAAGAGATTTGTTACCAAAATCAGTAAAAGATTATAAAATAATTGAATATTTAAAAAATTATAATTTAGATATCGTAGATAGTTTGATTATAAGTGCAGAAAAAAATTATAATATTGATCGTTTATATAAAATGATAAACAAATATAAAAAATCATCAAGAGTTTATATAATTGGTAACACTAATGCTGGCAAATCAACATTAATAAATAAAATGTTAAAAGATTATGCTAACAGCAAGAGTTTTTTAACGACAAGTTTATTACCAACAACGACATTAGATATAATGGAAATCAAATTAAATAATAATTTAACTATTATTGATACTCCAGGATTTATTGAAGATGGTAATATTGCTAATTATTTAGATTATGCAACTTTAACTAAGGTAACACCTAAAAAAGAAATCAAACCTAGAGTTTATCAATTAAATAAAGACCGTTCTTTATTAGTTAAAGATATATTACAGTTAGATTATATTGATGGAGAAGTAAATAGTTTTGTTTTTTATCTTTCTAATGAATTAGAAATTATAAATAAAAAAATTAATATTAACTATTTAATGAATCAACCAAAGAAAACTAGATTTGAATTAAGTGAATCAGAAGATATTGTTATTCCAGGATTAGGATGGATCAAAATAAGCAAACCAGGTATGCTAGATATTGTTTTAAATGAAAACGTTAAAGTTTTTAAAAGAAAGAGTTTAATTTAACTTAAAAATAGCAAAAAAGAGCAATTTTTAGTTGCTTTTTTTTAAAAACTAAGATAAAATGAAATAGTCCTTTTAAGAACAAATAACAAAAGGGCTTGTAGCTCAGCTGGTTAGAGCACACGCCTGATAAGCGTGAGGTCGATGGTTCAAGTCCATTCAAGCCCACCATAAAAGGCCCGTTGGTGAAATGGTTAACACACATGCCTTTCACGCATGCATTCATGGGTTCAAATCCCATACGGGTCACCAAAGAAAATAAAAAACAGATTAGTTTCTGTTTTTTTTAATATAACAACTGTTGAAAATAATAGTGAACAAAGATTTTATTAAAAAAGCAACTATTTCATAGTTGTTTTTTTAATGATTCACTTACTGCTTTTGAATAAGCTCTAATTAAACCTCCATGTCCTAATTTGGTTCCTCCAAAATAACGAATAACAATACATAAGATATTGTTTAATTCTTTCTTTTGAAGAACATTTAATATAGGTAAACCAGCAGTGTTTAAAGGTTCTTTATCATCTGATTTTTTAATATTATTATTAATAATATATGCATAAGGAAAATGAGTAGCTTTTTTATGTTCATGTTTTATTTGACTTAATATATGTTCTACTTCTTCAAGATTAGAAACACTCTTAATTAAACAAATGAATTTAGAGTTTTTAATAATTAAAGTATGTTCTTGATTATAAACGTTTGAATTCATCTTATCACCATTTATATTATAACAATTTTTTTACTTGAAATAAAGTAAAGGTTTATGATAAGATATTATCATACCTTGAAAAATGGAGTAGTACTCAAGTGGTTGAAGAGGCGCCCCTGCTAAGGGTGTAGATCGGGTTTCCGATGCGAGAGTTCAAATCTCTCCTACTCCGCCATAAATATAACAAAGAATATATCTTTGTTTTTTATTTTTTTTAAGTTTAATAAATGTTATAATTAGATAGAGGTGTAATATGGGAAAAGTAGTTTTTGTTTTGTTTATAATTATTGTTATAGTATTACTTTTTTTAAATTTTAATTTTAATAATAAAGTAAAAACAATTGATAATGTTTTAACAAATTATATTTATTCAGAAAAGAGTTGAAAAAATGACAAAAATAAAAGTATTAAATGAAAAACTAGCTAACATGATAGCAGCTGGAGAAGTAGTTGAAAAATGTATATCAGTTGTCAAAGAATTAATTGAAAATAGCATTGATGCTAAAAGTAAACAGATCAAAATAGAATTAATTGAGTCTGGCATCAAAGAAATAAAAGTAATTGATGATGGAACTGGTATGGAAAAAGAAGATGCTCTTTTAGCATTCTTGCCTCATGCCACTAGTAAGATAATAACTGAAGATGATTTATTTCATATTGTTTCTTTAGGTTTTAGAGGAGAAGCTTTAGCGTCTATCGCTTCAGTAAGTACAGTTGAGTTAAAGACTAGTACGGGTGGAGTTGGAACGACAATTGTAATGAAAGCTGGTAAAATGATTGAAAATAAATCTAGTGATTCTCGTCAAGGAACAGAAATCACTGTTAAGAATCTTTTTTATAACACTCCAGCTCGTTTAAAGCATTTAGGGACATTATATTATGAACTAGCTAATATCATTGAATATATTAATAAAATTGCTTTATCTTACCCAGAAATAGCTTTTTCATTAAAAAATGATAATAAAGAAATATTTAAAACAGATGGATCTAATAATTTGTTAAAAGTTATTAATGAAATTTATGGTTTAAATGTTTCAAAAAATATGATTGCAATAGCTAATCAAAATGATGATTATCAGATTAGTGGTTATATATCTAAACCAGAAATAACTAAATCAAATCGTAATCATTTTAATATTATTGTCAATAATCGAATCATTAAAAATTTAGAAATTAATAAAACAATTAATGATGCATATCATACTTTTAAACCAGAAGATAAATATCCAATAATCGTTTTAAAAATTCAAGTTGATCCTCGTTTAATTGATGTTAATATTCACCCAACTAAAATGGATATTAAGTTTAGTAAAAAAGAATCATTAAAAGAATTAATAACGTTTGAAATAAAAAATAAATTAAATTCTATCAATCTAATTCCAACAATTGAGAATAAATCTTTAGAAACTTTTATATCTAATCCAGAAGTTTCATTAGAGATATCTCCTAAGCAATATGATGAATCAAGTTTATTTACTATTGCTGAAGAACCAAGAGAATATAATGAACCGTTAGATGAATTAAAACCGGAAAAAAAGATTCCTCTTATGGAACCAGTTGGAGTAGTTCATGGAACTTATTTAATATTTCAAGATGATGATAATATGTATTTAATTGATCAACATGCCGCTAAGGAAAGGGTTAATTATGAATTTTATTTAAAACAATTAGGTAGTCCTAATAATCATCAAATAGAAATGTTATTTCCTATTAATTTAGAATTCCCTAATAATGAATTTTT